>JAQUNB010000106.1 GCA_028717825.1 Candidatus Omnitrophota bacterium | reverse complement strand
ACCGATGTAGTTGCCGCACCTTGCTCTAATTCACGTTTATTCACATTCTTAAAAGCGGCGATAACCGCCATGGGGTGGTATCTTGCTTCGTAAGCCAAATATACCCCTCCGATATCAGCCTCATCTTCTTGAATCTCAGAATATGCCGGCCTGAATAAGGTTTGATATCCGATGTCGGTGATACTTTTTACATCAACATCTATTGTTTTTTCTGTTTTCAGTTTATGTTGTATGTTTTCTATAGCGTGCCTCGCATCAATATGGGTGATCTCATGCCCCAGTATACCGGCCAGTTCTGCTTCCGTCCTTAGCTTTTCTAATAAGCCTATTGTCACATACACATGCCCTCCAGGGGAAGCAAACGCGTTCGGCAGGTAAGAATCAATTATATGAAATTTATATGGTATATTTTTTCTTTTGACATTCTGCGCGACTTTTTTGCCCACATCGTTCAAATATTTCTGCACCTCTGTTGTTTCAATATTTCTTGCCAAGTGCATCGATAGAAGTTTTTCGTGTATTTTTATGCCCGCGGCTATTTCTGTCGCGTCCGAGACCCGTGATGCCAGTTTTATCGCCTTGTCGGCATCATATATCACGCTTTCCGCGACCTGCATTACGGATGAAAAATTCGCCTGGTTCTCGGGGTTCCCTTTTATCATGATCAAGGCGATCGAAACTACCCCTAAAGAAACCCCCGCTATTAGGACAATGTGCTTTTTGGACATCGCTATCCCCTCTACTTGTAGAAACTTTCTATTTTGCTTTTGTACTTTGTGTATATGTACGAAACGAAAAGCAAAATTATCCCCATCCCGATTAACGATAAAATATAATAGATCGTTTCAAGGTGCCTGAGATCTACCAGAAATATCTTCGCCAGCGCCGCGATCAAAACTACCAAGCCCGAGACACGCCAATATCTCTCTTTGAACAAAAATCCGGCGATGCATAATACTAAGCCTTCCAGCCCGAGGCTTGCGGTCATATAAACACCAGCCGTCTTCGCGATGATGAGCACCGTTAATGTCGCGCTGGCCGCCAAGGCGTAAACCATCGTAGAGCTAGTAAATAATCTTTTTATTGTTCCCTCATTTTCGGCATTTTTTTCCAGGATATCGCGCCTAACATTGCAGATGCTATTAGATGCGTATAGGAGAACAATAGTCGCGGCTGAAAAGATGATATTGCTGTCAAAAATGGCCAAGTACTTTGTCTGGACGATATTCACGGCGATACATCTTACCGCGGCGCTTATAGCGGCAATCCCTGCTATCGATAAATAATATCTTTTGCCCGTGAATACAACCGCCAAAAGATAAGCGACAGACACTGCGGCCCACACGGGCGCCACCATGTTTTGATGCAGTTCAAAACGGAATAAGAGCATTACGAGAACAAATATCATATACGGATAGACTATGCCCCATTTTTTCTCGTTTTCTTTTAGATCACCGGCGGCGGTCTTTTCCTCCAAAAGCAATTGGCAATAATACAGCATAACAAGTACCGGCACAACCGTCAAAAGCCTGTAACTTAAACAAAAAACGCCTCCCGTTATCGTCATATTCGACATAAGGAGCCTTACAAACGCGCCTATTGTAAAAAACGCTCCCTGCGCCCGCTGGTGTATATTGTTCTTTGACGAGCCTAATTGCAGCATTATTACCCCGTAGATCGCCCATGTCGGCCCGGTTAACACTTTCGGCAGATCCAGCCATGTCCCCATCGCGAAGATCGCCGGGTAAGCATATGAAACTATTTTTATCCAGCCATCTTCATTTTCCGGGATAACGTTCCTTTTCCTCCCGATCAGATACAAAGTATGGTTCAAAAGGAAAAAGATAAAACCGAAAGCAAAAAGTATGGTCCTTGCGTTTAAATTACGGAAAACGACTTGAGGCTTAACTTGAGCTGCCGCGGCGACTGCCCCATACAAGAAAGAATCGACAATGATCAATTTGATAAAGATAAAGACCAAAAAGCCCGCGGCCAATTTCCGCCAATATGACTCTTTTAAGAGGAGGCCCGCCAGCAAAATAACCTGCGCCAGGATAATGTACGCTACGGTCAAATAATATCCTGAGAATTTCAGAGTTATGAAGAGGGCCGCAAGACCCGCCGCAAAAGTCGAACTTACCACATATACATCCCTTTTCTTGGCCATGAACGTGCCTACGGTCAGGACTATGTATAAAAAGACCGCCGCGCCGATCATGATAAATCTATATTTGTCGAAGCCGTTCCCTATCAACATCCCGCCCGAGACCATCGCCGCTAAAGAATTTACGACAAGCACCAAGGCCCTGTCGCCAACGCTGTCTTTCGACCCGCTGGCGGCGGGCTTCATGATAAGAGCGGCTAACGTAAAGATCAGCCAGTAAATGATAAGGTAAGAAAAAACTATATAGAAAGTGACATCTGTTATGGGTGTTTTTGGGGATTTCGCCAAAAAATTCATATATGATACATAACTCATTACCATCCCGTATATGACAAAACCGTTCCACCGGTATTTGTGCATAAAATAAATGAACGATAACGCCACCAGGATAAGCGCGCCCATCGTGTAACCCGTAAGCGGCTGCATCATCAGCGTGATAAATATCAGTAGATACGCGAAGGCCGTCGCCACTTGGGACTTATATCTGCATATATGCACGACTGCCGCGACCGCGGCTGCCATTAAAAGCAGAAAACCGATAAAAGGATCCTTTACCAAACTCACAGCCGGCACATGGTGTATCGCGAATGTCGTGAAATAATTAAGTGCCCAACCCCCGCCGATCAGGGTTTTGCCGTACACCGAGAAATTTTCCTTTTTTTCTGTATATACCCCAAAGAGGACCAACCCGCCGCCCAAAATGTAACCGGTCAAGATCTTGAACACCGGCCCGAAATATCTAAAAGAATAGCCTATCAAAAGTGTGACGCCGATAACCACCGCGAACGTCCCGAGCTTATTGAACCATTTACCCCCTAGAACTTGTTCGAAATTCCCTCCGGCAGGTTTTTTGGTCTTTTCTTCCTTAAAGAGAGAATATGTTTTTTGTTCTTCTTTATGGCCAACTTTCTCTTTTTTGTGCTTCTCTTGGGGCTCGTCAACAAATAACCGCGTAACATTAAAATCTTCTTTTTGAAAATCAGGTGTTTTTGCTTCCTGCGCACTTCCCTCTTTAGGAATTTCTCCCGCTCTTATCATCTTAATTTGAGACTCAATGGCGTCAATTCTTTCAACGGAACGGTTAATGTTTTCCTTAAGAAGCCGCATCTCGGTAGCAATATCGTTAAGCATTTTTTCTTTTAAAGCATCCCGCTCGGGGTCTACCAAGTTAACATTGCACGACAGACAGACTTGCCATGAATCGTCGTACTTTTTCCCGCATTTGGGGCATTTTTTCATATATCTATCCTCCCATTCGCAAGATCAGTGACTTTTTGCTTTTTTAGGGCTTTCCTAACGGTTGAATTCTTTAAAGAAGTATACCTGTAAAACATGTTATTTCAAAAGGAAGGGGAAATATTACAGGGGTAACCATAGCTAAGAACATTAGAGTATTGGCGATTGGAGCATCGGAACGTAATTGAACCTTGCGATACCCTCGCCTATTGCTCAACTTTCCATTGTTCAATTGCTCTATTTCTTGCGCCTCTCCCTCCGTCAGCCATAAAAAAAGGTCCCTGCAATAACTGGGACCTTTGCCAGAGAGGCCGTTCCGGGCTATGATCCTCCTTTTCGTCGGATCTTCCACGCCCGTTCCGGCATCAACCTTTGCCTCCGGCAAAGGTTGTGATTCGGCGCTCCTATTTTTATCTTACTTGCGCCTCTCCCTCCGTCAGCCATAAAAAAAGGTCCCTGCAATAACAGGGACCTTTTTTTATGGCGTGCCAGAACTTTATTCAAAACGCCGCCTTTAAAACGCTTAAATGATCATTATTTCGCGTTATTCCGTCGAAAAGATACCGCGTCACGCGGTCGATTATATTTATCTCGCGCCTTGCTTTAAGTACCGTAAAAGCAACTCTTTTGTCTTGGGGCCCACCGTGCCGTCAACTTGCAAGCCGTTGGCCTTTTGGAAATCTTTTATCGCTTTCTTGGTATTTTTACCGATTTCACCATCGATCGCACCGTTATAGAAGCCGGCATCCTTTAAAGCAAGCTGAATATCTTTCGGAGTAAGAGCCGACGCATCGGACTTATAGAGATATCCTTCATTGCCCGTGACAACCACCGTAGACGGACCGTGCGGTATACCTTCCAGTTTCCCTTTTACATAACCGACCGACTCGCGGGATTCTCCGCTCTGATTCTCGACAGCGGCCTGTCTCTGCTCAAGCGTAGAAAGTTTCTCTTCTATCGCGGCGGCCTTATTTTCCAGCGCGTTCACTTTTTTAGTAGTCGCGGTAGCGCAACCGGAAACCACCAATAGAACAACGGGCAGTAAAATATACAATCTTTTCTTTATCATTAGCTCGCGCCTCCTTTAAAACATTTCAATAAAGAAACAAAAAATTTTTCAAAAAGACTAACTATCCGAAATTTTATTATACTCCGCCATAAATGCGTGTCAATATTTACCGTTATTCGTTTTTTTTGTTTAACATTCCAATATCTTATGCGTATTCCATTAGGCTCGCATATAAATCGTAATATTTTTTACTCAGATCGTATGTCATTTTATATGCCGCGGGAATGTACAGAACTATTTTTTTTGTAATATCACTAAACTTATTTAAGTCCAGATCAACACTACAAAGCATCTTATATTGTCTTTTGATAAAATCATACTCAATCGGATATTCTTTTTGTAAAGCCTCTTTCGTAACTCCTTCTCGAATAGTCGACAATACCATGCCAAGATTTATTATTCCACCTATTTTTAACATATATTCATCCGGGGTGTCTCCCCCTAAGTTCACATCAATATCTATTTCATGCGATATTTGATCTTTATGGCGAATCACCTTAAAAAGAGACCTTGCGGTTTCTTTCCCATTGTTCCCAGAAAATGGATTGGCTTCTATACGCGTACCGTACGTATCTTTTAAAAGTTCAATATATTTTCTAATAGATGTCACCTGAGCGGCTGATAATCTATCCTCATCATAGTAAATACTAAACTTACTCTTCTCCAAGCCTTCAGTCCCGATCAGGTTCAACGCTACTATCTTACTCATATCTACGTTAAACACATCCCCGTAAGTATTTATTATGTGGTCAATTTGCGAAATAGATTCGAAGTTTCCTCTATCCGACAACAACCCACTCTTCTCCCTTTCTTCATTATCCGCCCTGACGTTCCTGTAGCCCCTATCTACGTTCTTTTTTATACTGCTGACAATCGCACCCGCTATAGGGTCTCGAAGAAAAGAATCTGATA
>JAQUNB010000105.1 GCA_028717825.1 Candidatus Omnitrophota bacterium | reverse complement strand
AACAAATAAACCAAAAAAAAAGAGAGAAAGCGAAACGCTTGCGAAATCTTCCCTTTTGACGGTCAATGATTACCGCGAAAAACGCGGTCAGCACCAAAATAACCGGAACCGCCACTACATATTCCACCGGAACATATTTTAGGCCTTTTACAGTAAAAATATCTTTCCCGCTCAAAAATAGATCCCTTATATTTTCCGCAAAAGGGCCGCATTTTACTGAAAGTTCGCTTAGACCCGGTATTTTAAAGTACGTCATCTGAACTAAAACATATTTACTAACGACTAAAAAAACAACGGCCGAGAGCATACAAATGTAAAAAATAGCGTTTAAAAACCACTTTCGCGAGAACAGGAACGGCAATACGATCACGACAAGCACCGCCGTTAAGACAAACGCTGTCTCTTTGGAGACAAACCATGTAGATAGGTAAAAAATAAGCGACAATAATAAAAATACTTTTCTTTCCTTGTAAAAAGATAAAAACACACAGAACATGCTCGCCGCCGATAAAGTAAAGCCGACCAGATACAAGTTCCCCAGATTTTGGACCATGAACGGACTGAACGCGGTAAGAAGCCCGGAGAAAAAGCAGGAAATCTTATCCCGAAATAAAAGTCTGGCAAATAAATAAGCTAGGACACCTAAAACGGAAAAGGACAAAAGCACGAACAAATTATAGGCTAACACATACCCGAATATTTTTGAAAGAAGCCATACAGCCAGACACAAAAGCGGCTGGTTCTCACCCCATGCGAACACCCCTTTTTCGGGTGAGAAATACGGCGCGTCCCAGTACGGCAGGCCGCATTCGATGGCTTTCGCCGTCCATTCCACTGTAAAAATTTGATCAAGCGTTTTCGCCGGCGAGGTTTCTCCGGCGGGGATAGCCCGAGTAAGGTCACCCGCAAGCGGCCATGTGGCGAAAAGCGATACCGCCAGGAAGAGCCCCAAGGCGAAGATCATCTCGAGTGAAATTTTATTCCGGAGGAACATCCGCATCGCTTGTTTTTTATATGGTTTTTAGGAATCTTTTTAGTAAACTTATTTTATAAGGATTTGTTTTAAAAGCGTCTAAAAGATATTTTCGCGACTTTTTTTTATCCCCTAGTTTAAGATAATCTTTGGCCATAGAGCAGAAAAACCTATAGATATAATCCTTATCTTTTCTCATGTTCTCCAAGTGCTTCTTCAGGAACACCTCTTTGGCGCCTAGGAGTTTTTCATTGATAGAAGAAAGGTTGTTAGAGCTTTTATGCCACTCGAGCAAAAGCTCATTAAGGAAATAAATATTGATACCACCCAAGAACATCCTAAGGACAAGGTCAGGATCTTCCCATGTATATAAATTTCCGTCGAAAAGGCCGATCTTTTCGAAGACATCCCTTGAGATGAACCAGCACGAAGGCGGCGGCACAGATTGTTTTAACGGGTGGACCTTCTCGTTATAAGTAAGGAACGTTGAATTTATATTAAGATCCCATGCGTATTTTTTTTCGGTCCCTTCGCAATAACCATTGCAAAAGACAAAAAGCGGTTTTTCGATCTCAAGCGCTTTATTCAACTGTTTTTCTATTTTTTCCGCGAACCACTCGTCGTCCGAATCCAAAAAAGCGACGTATTCGCCCCTTGCCTCTTTGATACCGAAATTCCGGGTATAGACTACGCCTCTATTCCGGTCATTCTTAAAATATTTTACTTTCTCCGACTTAAAACGCGCTACGATATTCTCAGTATCGTCTTTAGACCCATCGTCAACTATTATGAGTTCACAATTTTTATACGTCTGCAATAGGACGCTTTTGACAGCCCTTTCGATCGTGCCGGCCCTATTATAAGTGGGCATCACAACTGACACTAGCGGATCCGCATGTTCGGACATATTCTCTCCTCGTTATTTGGGGATAGGATCTTTTCTTCTCAAAAATGTTTTATATCTCACCCTGAACCATAATAGCGGCGACCAAAAATATTTTCGTTTTATGCGCAACCAGTCCTCTATACTATCCGCATGATCTTGTATGAAGTTTTTCATAACATGCGGATGCGTTCCGAAATAAACGGGAAATCTGTCCAAGTTGCCGTAATCATAAGACGCTTTTTTCTCATTATCGCTTAGCCGCGCGAATCCGATGCTCGCCGCGTTCTGCCTCTTGGCCGACATCTTTTCCGGATTACTGACCCATCCGTAATGATATATGTAACACCCTGTCTTCTTCGACCTTAAGGGCGAACCGTCCTTTTTTTTGAAAGCATAGGCATCCCCCCATGATTCTACCGTACCATTATTGCGTATGATCCTGTCCTGTTTTTGATACCACGGCGGATCGATCCTGTATCTGTAAAAACTTCCATAAAAATGCAGCCATTTGAAACGGAGCGCATCCACATCAGGATCATCGAGGTATTTACGCATCAACCTTTTGAGGCGCCCAAGATCCTGTTCATGGATGAGTTCATCGGTCTGGACGTAGAAAGCCCAGTCGCCCGTACACTTCGCAAGCGCCGCGTTGGTCTCGACCGATAACATCTTTTCTCTTTGCGAACCATCCCACACCCTCTCGATTATCTTTATTTTGGGATCTTTTATAGATCTCAATATCTCGAGGGTATTATCATCCGACTTGCCGACGTTTATGACGAACTCATCGCAGATAGGGAGAACCGCCATTATCGCTTCTTTTGCGGGATAATGGTATTTGACTATATTTTTCGCTATCGTAAATCCGCTGATCTTCATAATTTCAGCCCTTGTTGTTCGGGATTCGTGTTACGTGGTTCGTCTTATCAGGTTACATGAGGTTAATCCGGGTTAATTGATGTTACATTAGGTTACGGTACGTCATTATAAAAAGAGCAACCTAAATATTAACCTTATGTAACATTATGTAACCTTCCTTCCGCCATGCGCTCTGCCATATGCCAAATGCTAAATGCCATCTGCCGGAAATTCGTCCTTCGTCTATCGTCACCACCGACACACTATATACCATAGACGTTCTTCAAATCACCTCGTTCCATCGCAACTATATACGTTCTTAAAACGTGTCGTTTCCGGTACTACATACCACATACTACATACTAAACTCGTCGTCTCCCTCGACACAATATAAGTTTCCACGGCACTAAGATAACTTTGACAAAGCAAGATTTGGTGATATAATTATCAAAAATACAATACCCGTGTCTTTAACCCGCATGGCTAAAAAACAAGAGATCTACAATTGGATCACGGCGGCCGGGGCTATATCCTTTATCCCCATAATTTTGGTCTCAGGCGCTATTGTTGGATACCTTGTTGGGGGATATTTAGAGAAAAAGTTTGCCTTGCCGGCTTTTGTTCTGCCTTTATCCGTAGGGATAGGGACGGTTGCATCGATGTTTGAGGTCGCGCGGATAATCAATTTTATCTCTAAGCTCGATAACAAGAAATAAATATAAAAATGAATGCGAAAATTTTATGGATATATGGTTTTTCTTTGGGATGCATCTGGTCGGTAGTGAATTTTTTTCTTATTCTTAGCCTTCTCAGAGCGGCCATGTTGAAAAAGAATATGGCGACAGTGTGGATGCTTGTCCTCGTGAAATTCCCTGTTCTATACTTAGTTGGTTTTTTAATATTAAGGTCGGGTTATTTCCCGGTCTTTAGTCTTCTTGTGGGTGGTTTTTTAGCTCTTATCATTACGGGAGTGGTAAGCTATGTCCGAAGCTCAGACGGGAAATCCGGAACTGCCTAATATCGTAAGGCTTCTGGCGGAAAAATTCGAAGGAACGCCGCTGGCACATTTTTTGATGCGGTGGGAAAATATCATATTCGCCTCGGCGGTTATGGTAGCGATAATCCTCGCGGCTTATTTTTCGGCGCGGAAATGCAAAATGGTGCCGGGAAAACTACAGAACGTCGCCGAGATCGTTGCCGGCGGCATAGATGATTTTGTGTGCGGGATCTTGGGGCCGGAAGGACGGAGATACACGCCGTTCATCGGGACACTTTTCATATACATAATCAGCATGAACCTTTTGGGGCTTATCCCTTTTATGAAATCCGCCACGGCCAGTTTATCCATCACTCTGGCGCTTGCCCTGTGTGTTTTTGTGTATGTCGAGTACGCGGCACTCAGGAATTTCGGGTTTTTTGGATATTTTTACCATCTTATGGAAAAACCCAAGGGCTTGATGGCGGCAACCATAATTATGCCGCTATTCATGTTCTTGATACATTTTATCAGTGAGATCATAAGGCCCTTGACCCTGTCTCTCCGCTTAAGGAGCAACATGTGGGGTGATGAGATCCTGCTGGCCATTATGAGCAAGTTCGGGCTTCAAGGATTGCCGCTTTTATTTTTTGACACACTTATCGCGCTTTTAAAATGCGTCGTTCAGGCACTTGTTTTTTGTCTTTTGGCTACGATATATTTCGCGCTTGCCACTGCGCACGAAGAAAAAAAGAAAGAAGAAGAGGAAAATATGGAGGGGGTTAAAAATGGATTATAACGCGGTTCTTGCATTATCAATGCCTATAGCGCTCGGTCTGGCCAGTCTCGGATGCGGCATCGGTTTAGGTATAGCCGTCAGTTCCGCCATGGAAGCCATAGGTAGACAGCCGGAAGCGTCCACCAAAATAATGGTCAGTATGGCGACGGGCTGCGCTTTTATCGAGGCTATAGCTATTTATGTTCTGGTCTTCGCGTTCATTTACGGGAAATAATACATAAATATGGGCATATTAAAGCTTTTGAGCACAAATGAACTTATTACGCAGATAGTCAATTTTTTTATCCTGCTGATCATCATGCGTATATTTTTCTGGAAGCGCATTCTCACTTTTCTTGAGGAAAGGCGCGCGCGTATAGCCGCGGAATTTAAGAGTATAGAGGACGCGAAACAGGAAACAGAAAAACTTAAACAGGAATATGAGGCCCGTTTAAGGGCTGTTGAAGGCGAGGCCTTGGCAAAAATACAGGAAGCCGCGGATCAGGGCAGAAAACAAGCTGAGGAAATAAGGCAAAAGGCTTATATGGAAGCCCAAACGATAATAGATAACGCTAAAGCGTCCATGCGTTATGAGATAATCAAGGCAAGAGAAAAAATGAAAGAAGAGATAATAGACCTTGCGATGGATGCGACTAAAGCCGTTATAGAGGAAAAACTCACGGAAGAGGACGACAAAAAACTTATTGAGGAATTCCTGAAAAAGATCGAAGTGAAACGATGAAAGAAAAACTTTTAGGAGAAAGATACGGCGAGGCTTTTTTAAGTTACGCCAAAGATACCATAGGTTTTGAAAAAGCCGCGGAGGAGCTTAGGAATTTGAAGCTGTTCCTTCATCAAAACGTGGAATTTTTCGATTTTCTAAAAGAACCGCAGATCATGTATGAAGCCAAGTGCGATGTCATCGACAAGGTC
>JAQUNB010000104.1 GCA_028717825.1 Candidatus Omnitrophota bacterium | reverse complement strand
ATGAGCACAGCAATTATCTTACTGCTCGCTTTTTCTGTTCAGGCGACGGCCGACGAAATAACAAATTCGCTGGAAGAAGCGCTGAAACAGTATAAGGCGGGTAATTTTTCCTCAGCCGCCACAAGTGTTGATTACGCGTCGCAAATGATAAGACAGAAAAGGGCGGAATCACTGGAAACTTTCTTACCCAAGCCTTTATCCGGATGGAATGCCGATAGCGCGGTATCGCGTACTATAGACCCAGCGATGATGGGGGGCGGGGTTTTTGTCGAGAAAAGGTATTATCGCGGCACAAGTTCGGTCATTGTGAAGATCGTTACCGATTCGCCGATGATGCAAAGCGTCATGATGATGTTCACTAACCCTATGTTCCTAAGCGCAAGCGGCGGAAAGATCGAAAAGATAAAAGGGGAAAAGGCCATTATAGAATATAACCCTTATAATATGAGCGGAGAGATAAAAGTTTTGGTGCAAGATCGGGTCCTCGTTACGATCACGGCCAGTGGCGCGACGAAAGAAGACATGTTGGCGTATGCGGATAATATTGAATATCCGAAATTGGTCAAAGCGTTTTAAACTTTCGCAAAAATATGAGATAGCGGCGAATAACATTAAAGTGTAGAATGGTGTTATTGAGAATCGGTTAAAATTTACAGAAAGGATGGGTGCCGGAGATGAAAGTTATTACAAAAATGGTGATCATGTTGTCGCTCATAGCGGGTATTGTATCTTATGGTGTTTGTCAAGCTTCTGCGCAGGAAGACAGTGTTGAAGCGACTGATAGTTATGTAAGTGAAGAGCTTAATCAGAGCGCGTCCAAAATCAAAAGAGAAGCGCCCAGCATGGGGCAAGAAATAAATGAGCAGATCGGCGGGGAACAGGGACAGATGATGGAAGAACAGGGCGAAGATCAGGAAATGCTGAATGATGATGAGGAATAACGATATTACAAATGGTGTGAGTTGTTGCGGGGGGAACGGGGGAACATGAGACTTTGCAAGTTATTTGTCGTAAATGTTACTATCCTGTTGTGGGCTTTTTGCTGCTTTGCAAAGCCTGAGATCCATTTTGATTTCGAAAGCGATACGGAAGGATGGGATGTCCCCGATTGGGCGATGGAACAAGAAGATCATGTCGGGAAAATACTTGAAGTAAGCGATGAGAAAGCGTTGAAAGGGGATAAATCGCTAAAACTCATTTGCGCGTTTCCCGGAAGTGAATGGACGGCGGGAGTTGTTGAATATGTCATGGACATGGACCTCTCGGGATATAAAAGTATTTCCGCGGATATATTCCTTCCCAAAGAAGCCAAAGGCGGACTTTATAAAGCAAGGATAATTCTGGTCGCAGGGCCGTGGTGGATCATAGAGCAAAGGTATCCTGTTCCGTTAAAAACCGGGCAATGGACGGAAGTCACCGCGAAATTGGATGTTACGCCCGAGGAAGAGCTGATGTTCTGGAAGAGAAAAACAATAGAGGCGAGCCTGCCGGCGAACATTAATAATGTGAGAAAAATAGTGATACGTATAGAATATGATGCCAATCCCTCTCATGCGGGTCCTCCGTATGAGGGGGCAGTTTATATCGATAATATAGCCATTAAATAAATCCTGTAAAAAATTTTTAGAAGGGTCTTTTGTAAAATGACTCTTGTAACTGTAGATGTCGGCGGAGTAGGAAAAGTAATTTTGGAAAAAAGCCGGCGTGCTCGCAAATTCAATCTTTCATTTACTCCCTCAAAAGGAATCAGATTAGCCGTTCCGGATAGGGTTTCTTATCAAGAAGCCGAAAGGACGCTTTTTAATAATATCGGTTGGGTTCACAAATTCAGCAAAAAGATCAAAAAGATAGAGGAGAGTCACGCGCGTTTCTCAAAAGCTTCCGAACCGAAGAGAAAAGAGGACTTCTCGGTTTTGCTGGCGGAAAGGTGCAAGGTTCTGGCAAAACTGCACGGGTTTCAGTATAATCGTTTGGTGATCAGGGAACAAAAGACGAGGTGGGGAAGTTGTTCGGTGCGCGGAGATATTAGTTTGAACGTGAAACTGGGGGTGCTTCCCGAAGAATTGATAGATTATGTTATAATGCATGAACTTGTCCACATTCGTGTAAAAAATCATGGGAAAGATTTTTGGTTGGAATTATCTAAATATTTATCTGGGGCAAAGGATCTCCATTCAAGATTAAAAAAATATCATATCCGGTTCCTCGAGGTATGAGAGAAAGGAAAAATAAATGAACGAAAGAGGCTGCGGGTTGCTTATACATATTACCTCTTTGCCATCGAAATACGGCGTTGGAGATCTTGGAAAAAGCGCGTTCGATTTTGTGGATGTCCTATCTGACAGCGGGCAATCTTACTGGCAAATATTGCCGCTTAACCGTCCGGATGATTACAGCTATTCTCCGTATTTTAGCACTTCCAGCTTTGCGTTAAATCCTATGCTCATCGGTTTTGATGGGCTTCTAGCGGAAGGTTTTCTTAATAGAGAGGATATAGAGGAAAAAAACGGATTTTTCCCCGCCGGCAGCGTCGATTTTCCAAAAGCGTCGGCGTATAAATACCATCTTCTAGATAAAGCTTATGAGAATTTTTTAAGGAAAAGAAAAAAGAATGATTTTAACAAATTTTGTCAAAGCGAATCCTATTGGCTTGAGGATTACGCGCTTTTTACGGCGCTCAAAAACAAATTCAATAAAGAATCGTGGGATAAATGGCCCGAGGAAATAAGGAATAGAAAACCGGCGGCGATGGAATCGGCTAAGAAGAGATTAAAAAAGGACATAAAAAGAGAAAAATTTTTCCAATTTATTTTTTATAAACAATGGTTTGCGCTAAAAACATATAGCGCGGAGAAACGAATCAAGATCATAGGGGATATTCCGATATATGTAGGGTATGATAGCTGTGATGTGTGGGCCAATAACCAGATATTCAAACTTGATGAGAATAAGCATCCTTTTGTTGTCTCAGGCGTTCCGCCCGATTACTTCAGCAAGACCGGACAGCTGTGGAATAATCCAGTTTATAAATGGGAGGTCTTGAAAGAGACGAAATATGACTGGTGGGTAAAAAGGATGAAACATATGTTCAAGTTCTTTGACGTCATGCGGATCGACCATTTTAGGGGGCTAGTGCAGTATTGGGAGGTCCCCGCCACCGAAAAGACCGCCGTAAACGGTTATTGGCAGAGCGTTCCGACCTATGATTTTTTCGATACTCTTATGAAAGAAATAGAATCATTTCCGGTAATAGCGGAGGATCTTGGGCATATTACCGATGATGTGCGCGAAGCCATGGCCCATTACGGTTTTCCCGGCATGAAGATCTTTCAGTTCGCGTTCGGCGAAGATAACCCGGATCATCCGTATTTGCCGCATACTTATAAAGAGAACTGTGTCGCGTATACAGGGACGCATGACAACAATACTTTGATGGGGTGGCTGGAGAATGAGGTGAACGAGGAACAAAAAAAAAGGCTGCTGGCTTATCTGAAGATAGACGAAATAAGGCCCGATATCAATTGGGTTATAATGGAACAGCTTATGGCCTCTTTGGCGGATATAGTTATTTTTCCGGTACAGGATGTGCTTGGGTTGGGTAGTGATGCGCGGATGAACCGGCCGCAGGTCGCAAGCGGTAATTGGCGGTGGAGGTTGCTTCCGGACAGTATAAAAAAAATACACATGGACAAACTTCGTAATCTGACTAAATTAACCGCGAGGGATATCCGATAAATTTACCGGGAGTCTTTTGCTCGTAAGCAGCTGGGAGGGGAATGAAGATACTACAATATAAAAAAATATGGATATTTGCCTTAATTACTCTGGTGGCGGTAATACTTACGGTTTCTCTCGTCATAATGGATGAGCAAAAACAGCGGCGCAAAGATCTTGAAGTGCTGCGGCAGGGGTATTTAAAAAGGCTGGTCGAAATGCAGGCGACGCAAACAACGGCTGCAGGGAAAGGCAAAAACTTTGATGATCTAAAAAAAGGTCTGCCGGATGTGGCAAAAGTAGAACACGATTTTAAAAATTGAAGGAAGGGGTTAATATGAAAAAAACGGTTATGTTGCTGTCAATTATGTTTCTCTCCGCTATTTCTTTCGCGGCTGATCAGAATGTGCAGCCCAAATTGGATGATATGGGTGTAGTTTCAAACGAAGATACACAGGACGCTGATTACAAAGAGACTCCGCGTTATGAACGCAAGATGAGAGATCTGAATAAAGCGTATGACGAAGGAGCTTTAACCAAAACGGACTATATCGAAGATAAAAGGAAGATCGATGAACGCGAGGAATAAGTTTTCAAGGTTCCCCAAGGGAACGAGAATATCGAGATTTTCTATTGAAGGAGGTAACCCATGATCGAAGCAATAGGATGCATGATCGGGACTTACATCATTACGAGGATGGTTTCTTTTCTGACAAGAGAGGGGGAAAGGGCGGAGACCGCAATAGTAAAAATTTTCTCAGTGATCACCATAGTGGTAACAGTGGTACTAATGGTGTATTTGATCATCACGGGGATGAAAAATCCGGGATAATTTTACCGTTTAAAGGGAGTAAGAGGCGTTCGACCCAAGGCCTGTTTTATGACTCTTTAGGACCTAAGTTCTGTGGTCGTCGCCTTGGCTAAAATAACACAGGAGATCTTAATGATAAAAAACCCAAAGCCCGTAATGAACGCAATGCTGGTTTGCGACAAAGTGATAACAGAAGCCGGGAGCAACAAAAAAAGCCTTATCGGGATATTCGAGAATATCAGTGCTTTGAGCTTTCCATGCGTACATCACTTTTTGGCTGTTTACATAAAACTCACTGACGCGGTGGGAAAATATGCTTTTAGGCTTGAGCTTATTGATCTGGAACAGGATGTGATCATCGGCAAAGCGGAGCTCCCGAAAGAAATAGTGATAGAAAGCCCTCTCCATATACACGACCTTGTCTTTAATCTCGCGGGGCTGAAGTTCCCGCATCCCGGTAAATATGAGTTCAGGATATTCTCGAACAATGAGATCTGCGGCCAAAAAACGTTCCTTGTAAACCAAATAAAAAAGGTCGAACCGGAAAATACTTAAAAATTTCATAACAAGGATCAACTTAAGAAAGCCCCACGTGAAAGACAAAAATATAAAAAAACCCGAACTGGTATCACCGGCTGGTGACTGGTGTTCTCTCCGAAGCGCCGTAAACGCAGGTGCCGACGCGGTTTATTTCGGGGTCGGCGAGCTCAATATGCGTAAAGGCGCGTGCAATTTTGACAGTTTAGAGCTGAAAAAAATAATGGACTTTTTGCACTCACGCGGCAAAAAAGGATATTTGGCCCTGAACGTCCTGATCTATGACGGTGAGATCGGAAAAGTAAAAAAAATAATAGAAAAAGGTAGGTCTGCCGAAGTCGACGCGGTTATTTTGTGGGATAT
>JAQUNB010000103.1 GCA_028717825.1 Candidatus Omnitrophota bacterium | reverse complement strand
GAGCCACCTTCGCCGCGGGCTCATAAACACCCATGAATTTGTCTCTCTGTTTTTCCAGGAACGATCTTACTTCCGCGCCTGTTTTTCCCTCAGCTAACATTTTTCCCGCTTCAGAGCGGATCTCGTTACTGAAATAATTACTCGCAACGCCTCTATTTTTAAAGCCGCAAGATTCCGCGTTCTTTATCGCGGCTTTTGCCTTATCGATGGCAAACGTTACTGTGTTTATGGTATTTGCTGCTTCCGTCGAAAACTCAGTGGAAAAAGTCGCGGCCTGAACGGCTTCTCTGTCAAATTCCGCTTTAAGTTTATCAATATTCTTGCTATAAATTTCCGTTTCTTTCTCCATGCGGTCGCTTACCTGAGGAAGAATGATGGTCTGGGCCGCAACGCTGTTTGTGATATGTTCGACCTCAAAAAGATCGGGCCGGGCCCCAAGCCCCCACAAAACCGAGATAACCGGCGTTATCTCCGATTTAAAAGAAGGAAGAAAAGCTTCATACGCTTTTACGTATTCATCCACTACAGGCTTAAGCTTTTTTTTGAGATCTACCTGAAATTGATAGAACTTAACGGCGTTCTGTAAAGCCTGCGGATGATCTCCTTTGATTTCCTTGTCGGACAAGGGATCGGGTAATGGAGAAGAAACATCTATATTCTGAAAGGGGTTATAATTATCCAAACCGCTGGCTTTTGTGGCGGCGTTTGTGAAATCCTGCCCTATTTTTTCGAGTTCCGCCCTGTTTTTTTTGATTATTCCCGTAAATTGTGACTGGTATTGCGCGATAAGCGCTTGTCTTGCTTCCTCGTCCGCATAACTTACCGGTGCCGGACTTGCGGATATTTTACCTTTTTGTTCCGCGTCAGATTTTATCTCTTCGCTTTTCTTGTCGGCTATTTCTTTCTGCGCCTTGTTCAGCCTCTCCTTAAGCTCGTTCAAACGTTTCAAAAGGCGCTCGTCTTCTTCCTTAACATCGGGAACGGCCTTTTCCATTTCTTCTTTGGTTTTACTCAAGGTTTTACTAAGCTCCGATAATTTCTTTTTAGCTTTTTCTATCGCTTCCTGCACATAATAAAATTTGCGGTATATAAGCCCGGTTTCTCCGAGTTCTTCAGGATCTTCCCCTCCGCGCATAACTTTTATTTTCACGTCTATGGCGTCCATCTCGAGAGTCTTTTGCACTTCTTCCAGTTCCGGAGCAACGCTTGTTGTTTCTTTGCTCAAACCGCTGACAACCCGCGCGTACGTCGAACTGAAACTTGTCTGCATTTGATCGGATGCATATTCCACGGCACAGGCCACTATGATCGTTTTTACGGACTGTGCGGCGAACCCTAAAACCAACGTGGTCTTGGAATAAGTTTCGAGCCCCAGCTTTAATGTGGATTTAATAAGATTTTTCTGCAGGATCGACTTCATTTTCTGGTCCAGATCGTTCAGATCGTCAAGCGCCTTATTCAATGCCCCGGACATATTATCATAACTTTTCAAAAAGTTATCCATACGGGCAAGATCGGTATGAACGATCTTATATTTGGCCTCGGTTTCACGTATCTCGTTTTCGAGATAATACACGTCTTCCGCAACGCCTGCCAACGGAGTTAAAACCACAAGCAAGAAGACCATGCCCAAAGAAATTATCCTTTTCATCTACTACTCCTTAAATTTTCGGATCACAAAAACGGCGATCTTCCTTTAATGCTATAAAGCTGCCATCTGTCGTCTGACTTCTTGTAAACAAATGAACTCGACCCCTTTTCCATACGCTGGCTGCCGTTGCTCCTCATCATTTCCTTCTTATTCCATGTGAAAGATATTGCGAGCGTCCCATTGCCGGGCTCAACTTTATTGATGAAATAATCGATGTCTACCGGCTTAGCGGCATAGAAGTTCCTTTCAACCCCATCTATCATCTGGAACCTGTCAGGAATAAAATCCTTGGACACGATGTCCGTAAAAACGTTCCGGGTATAGTTTTCATACGCAGCGAACGTCTGAGAAAGCAACCTATCCGAGAGATCCTTATCCTCTGCCCTCGGCGGCCGCGGAGCGTTCTTCGCCATTGTCGAAGCTGCGCTATAACAAAAAGCGGCTAAAAAAATAATGATGATGAAAACCGAGATAGATCTTTTCATATTAAAAATTCGACACCACCTTGGCGATTACGCGGCTTTCATCATAGGACAGGCTCTTGTCTTCCTTGTTGTAACGGTTATGCTCGCCCCTAAGAACCAGACGCGCGCTCCTCTTTTTTTCCATAAGTAAATTGAACTCAACGTAACTCATGTTATTGAAATAATCCTGCCCCGCGATGGCGGTGTCACTGGTAGCTATGTTGTAACCGAAATACAACATGTGCTCGGCCATAAAGTTATATTGCCCAACAAAACTGAAAGTAGTGGTCACTTCGTTTTTTTTGTACATTTTTGGGTCGTGAAAATCCATGCTGATATTGGCCGAACCGTAGAAGCGTTTACCGAACACGATCTGTTCCCTGCCCATATTGCCGCCCACGCGGTTAAAGAAATCCGAACTCTTGTGGTTTTTGCTGTCCACATACCCTCTGTATTCATAAAAAATGCCGTAAGACGTTTGCTTATCAAGTCTGTCGTTAATGCCTATTCCGGGTGTAATGGTTATGTTATTTATCGTCTTATCGGAATCGTCGGATTTTCTCTGCTGGACGTTCGTATAGGTCCTTATATTAAAATCCGGATCGGTTTCAAATGGCCGTAAATTAAGGGTTATATATTGTTCGTTGTTACGTGTCCTTTTTGTAAGTGAACTTCCCTCAAGGTGGTCCCAATAATAATTCTCAACAAACGAGGCATATATCTTTTTGGTGAGCGCCCAACCGACAGTGAACTGGTGCTGCTGTTTATCGGACATGGCGGAACCGACGTCGGTATAAAAGTGGGGCTGTACAAAATAAAAAAGATATTTGAACAGGAAAGGCCCGTAACGAAAATTTGGCTGGACACGAAAGGCATTGCCGAATTTATACCTTTTCTTATCCGGGCCGCTCTCGTTAGCGATGTAGGCGCTACGCGCCAATTCATACACTACGGAAAGATATTTTTTAAAGGTGATCTCCCCGTCAACGCTAACTACGGTGTTATTTAGATCATCAATAGGCGTTGCCCTGCTGGTCGAATCGACGCTGGAGCTGTCATCCTGACTTGTAATGGCTTGCGCCCCCATGCGGAACGTAGAGAACATATCGGATTCACGAAAAAAGAAATAATCGGCCTTACCCCCGGCCACATTGCGCCAAAAAGTACCTGCGGCGTTATCCGCGCTCTGGCTTCTGGCCGCAACACCTTTAAAGTTGATCGTATCGCAAGGCTTGAGTTCCAGATAAAACCCCTCGAGCGAGCTTGTTAGTGTGAACTGACTGAAGTCGCCGTAAAAATCACCGAACATCAGCATATTGTCTGAATTGTATATCTGCGTGGTAAGTTGTTTAAGCCTCAGATCCTTCCGATCCTCTATACGGCGATCATCTGTCTTTCTGACAAAAACCTGCCCCTCAAAATTATAATCGCCCCAGAGCCGTTCGTATGCATTAATATTAACTTCGGTATTCTGGTAGACACCTCTTTTGAGGAACGATTGTGCCCCGTTCCCTCCCACATCGTTCCAGCTAACTTCTTCCATTACACTGCCGGTGATCATACCGGAACGCTCCGGCCCATA
Organism: Candidatus Omnitrophota bacterium; assembly: GCA_028717825.1. Lineage (GTDB taxonomy): Bacteria > Omnitrophota > Gorgyraeia > Tantalellales > Tantalellaceae > JAQUNB01. Next base: position 1,835 of record JAQUNB010000103.1, on the reverse strand, counting down.
GTTACCGTAATTTTGAAAATCGATAAGATCCTCGACACGTTTCTTCAAGGTATAGGATTTTGACTTTCCCGTCTCTCCGGGCCTTTCCGCACCTTGTCCCAAATAATACACTTCCGACGCAAAAGATGTTCGGGAAAATAAAAATATAGTAGTAAAAAATAGTATACAGGCGAGAAATAAAAGTAACTTTTTAGTCATAAGATACATTTTTTGATGTTTTCGCGGATCTTGGCATGCGTCATTCAACCGTGTTAAAACCCGAGGATCGTCTTGTCGAAATATTTTACCATATTACATAACGATTTCAAGCCGTACCATTGGGAAAATAGATTACGAAGAACATACTGGAAACGACATATATCACGAGGGATGACCGCTCGCTGCGCTCACTAGGACGATGGACGTCGTGTCGATGGAGACGACAAGCTTAGTATGTAGTATGTGGTATGTAGTACCGGAAACGACACATTTCACGAAGGACGATCGCTCGCTGCGCTCGCTAAGACGAGGGACGAATTTTTGGCAGATGGCATTAAATGACAAATAACAAAATCCAAATGACAATGGAATCAGAATTCCCCGCCAAAGGCGGGTCCGTCTCCGGCGGAAAAATCCAAATACCAAAAACCAGGCAGGAACCTATAGCTCCGTTTTTGTGATTTGATATTTGTTATTGATTTGTCATTTGTGCTTTGACATTTGTCATTAATTCACTATATGCCATATGCAAAGCGCGAAACCCGAATGCCTAGCCACAGATTATCCAATACTACTCAACCACTACCCTGAACCCGACATCGGCGCACCTGTTGCCTTCGGGACCCCAGTCGCGCGCGGCGGAACGGCAGCCTTTGCCTTTACTATTGTTTGTTCCCCCACGCATCATGTGACAAATACCTGCCGGGGTTATTTTTGGGTTTGTTTCCCATGCGCTCCCATCCGTAGGAGCTCCTGTATAGTTATCGTGGAGCCCATCTTGACACCACTCAACTACCATGCCATGCATGTCATACAAACCCCAAGCGTTAGGCTTCTTCTGCCCGACCGGGGCGGTATAATCGTCGCTATTAGCAGTAAACCAGGCATATTCGCCGAGCTTGCTATAGTCCGGATCGTCTCCGTAGCAAAAACGTGTGGTCGACCCGGCCCGACAAGCGTATTCCCATTCAGCCTCGCTCGGCAAACGAACTGTTTTACTTGTTTTGATACTCAGTTTTTTACAGAATTCCTGTGCATCTAGCCAACTCACACTGTCCACGGGCTGATCATCCACGCCCGGAAGCTGGCTTGGATCGCTGCCCATCATAGTTTTCCACTGGGCTCTGGTAACTAGATAAACGCCCATATAGAACGGTTTAGCGATGGTCACTTTGTGCTGCGGCGCTTCATAACCGGAATGTCCGTCTTCTGCTTCCGGAGAACCCATCAGAAATATACCGGCAGGAATACGCGCCAGATCCATCGTTACCCCGGCACCTAGATCCAAGGTTTCCTTCTCTCCACCCGCGAACACTGAAAGATTTGTCACAAAGAACGCAGTAACAATTATCATAGTAGCAAAAATATTTTTTCTCATTGCGCTCCTTTCGTTTTATAACCGAGCCTATGAGACTGACACCATATGCTTTATTATTGTTCAAACATTATCTTGTCCTCAGAATTCAGTTCATCCGGAGTAACCCACACCTCAAAGGTCCCGGGTGTGGTAATGATTTTTAAAAATATCCCGTCAGCTTTTATTTCCTGACCCTTGTTGAGTTTTTCAACGCTTGCGCTGTCTTTATAAAATATCGATACTATGTATGAGTTGTCCGATATTATATTCTTCGGCTGAG
>JAQUNB010000102.1 GCA_028717825.1 Candidatus Omnitrophota bacterium | reverse complement strand
ACGGCATTATACCGGCGGATAAAGTTACCGAGAGATATATAAAAGCGGCTATACATAAATATAAACCACCGAAAAAATCTTACAAAATATATAAAAGCGATGATGACGCCGTATATTCATCTGTGCGTGAGTATAATATTTCGAAACTAGAGCCGTTCGTGGCTGCGCCAAACCTGCCGTCAAACGGCAAACCCGTGAGTGAATACAAAAACGTAAAAATAGATCAAGTGGTAATAGGCTCGTGCACGAACGGGAGGATAAGCGACCTCAAATCGGCGGCCGCAATACTAAAGAACAGGAAAGTTCATTCCAACGTGCGTCTTGTTGTGATTCCGGCGACACAAGCCATCTATCTTGAGGCCGTGAAGTTGGGATATGCCGATACTATTGTGCGCGCGGGCGGAGTTTTTTGTACTCCGAACTGTGGGCCGTGTCTCGGTGGGCATATGGGTATCCTTGCCGAAGGAGAAGTTGCGATAGCCACTACAAACCGAAATTTTGTAGGAAGGATGGGGCACCCAAAAAGCCAAGTCTATTTAGCGAACCCAGCAGTGGCTGCGGCGAGCGCGGTTAGAGGTGTAATAATCCATCCGACGAGTTTGTAAATTGTTCGTACATACGAATTCACTAGACACAAGACACTAGTTACGATAACAAGGAGATAACATGAAATTAAAAGGGACGGTACATAAATTTGGGAATGATATTAACACTGATGAAATACTGCCCGGGCGTTATCTGAATACTTCAGACCCCAAAGAGCTTGCCAAGCATTGTATGGAAGACGCGGACACTAATTTTATAAAAAAAATGAAACCGGGCGATATTATCGTGGGCGGGGAGAATTTTGGATGTGGTTCGAGTAGGGAGCATGCTCCCCTTGCCATAAAAACTTGCGGCGTTTCTTGCGTGATTGCAAAAAGTTTTGCCCGGATATTCTACAGGAACGCTATAAATATCGGGTTGCCGATATTTACTAGCAAGGAAGCCGCGGGTAATTTAAATGCCGGCGATGTTGTCGAGGTAGATCTTTTTAAAGGCGAGATATCTAAACCATCTCAAAAAAAGACATACAAAGTGGAAGTCTTCCCTGAATTTATAAAAGAGATCATGAAAAAGGGCGGGCTCATGGCGTACGCAAAGAAAAAATAAAGGAGTTTCATGTACAAGATAGCAGTAATACCCGGTGACGGTACCGGTCCGGAGGTTGTTAGAGAAGGATGCAAGGTGCTTGAGGCTTCTTCTAAAAAACACAATGTAAAATTACAATTTACTAAATTCGACATTAGCGGTGAAAAATACCTCAAAACCGGCGAAGTGCTGAGCGATTCCTTGATCAACGAGTTGCGCCAGTTTGATGTTATTTATTTTGGCGCGATAGGCCATCCCGGCGTAAAGCCCGGGATACTAGAAAGAGGGGTGCTGCTCAAATTGCGATTCGAGCTGGACCAATATATCAACTTAAGGCCGGTTAAACTTTACCCGAATGTTTATACGCCGATAAAAGGAAAAAATCCTGAAGATATCGACTTTGTTGTTGTTCGTGAGAATACGGAAGGTTTATATACCGGGACAGGTGGTATATTTAAAAAGGACACACCTGATGAAGTAGCTATTCAAACATCCGTGAACACACGGAAAGGCGTAGAGAGGTGTCTCAGGTTCGCGTATGAATATGCGAGAAAACGCAATAAAATGAAAAAACTCACTTTATGCGGCAAGACGAACGTACTTACTTATGCCTTTGACCTATGGGAGAGAGCCTTTAACGAAATAGGAGAGAAGGATTATCCGGACATAAAAAGAGATTATGTTCATGTTGATGCCATGACGTTGTATATGATCGAATGTCCCGAAAAATATGATGTTGTTGTTACTGATAATATGTTTGGCGATATCATCACGGATCTTGGTGCCGTTATCCAAGGCGGTCTGGGCATCGCGGCGGGAGGGAATATAAACCCTGCGGGATTATCGATGTTTGAGCCGATAGGCGGGACCGCGCCGCTTTTTACCGGGAAAAATCAAATTAATCCTCTTGCCGCGATCGGGGCCGGTGGAATGATGATGGATTTCCTTGGCGAAGCAGAAATGGCAAAAAGTATCGAAAACGCTATTATGAAAGTGACACCTAAGATGAAAAGTATGCGCGCGGCCGAGATGGGATTCTCTACGTCTGAAGTCGGCGACATGGTAGCTGAAGCAGTTAAGTAATACAAAAACATCAACGATAATATCTAAGGGGAGCGAAAAGATATGTTGAAAAAGAAGAAAAAATATAATGTAGCGGTAATGGGAGCCACAGGTGCCGTGGGCTCGCAATTTCTTTCCATATTGGAAGAAAGGGATTTTCCTATAGATGAAATACGTCTTTTGGCCAGTGAAAGGTCGGAAGGAAAAAAGCTTTTGTTCAAGAAACAAGAGATCGGCGTGCAAGTTCTTGATAAGGATTCGTTCAAGGGAATAGATATTGTTCTAGCGTCGGCAGGTGCGGCAAGAAGTAAGGATTTTCTTCCGTTTGCAGTAAAGGCCGGGGCCGTCAGTGTGGACAATTCAAGTGCGTTCCGGATGGATCCTGACATACCGCTGGTAGTGCCGGAAGTTAATCCGCATGCTATTAAGAGACACAAAGGAATAATCGCCAATCCAAATTGTTCAACCATACAAATGGTGCTTCCGCTTTGCGCTATCCATAAAGCTGTAGGCATAAAAAGGGTGATTGTAACCACTTTTCAGTCCGTATCCGGTGCCGGGCAGGGTAACATCCTTGAGATGGAAGCGCAAGTTATACGGATCAGCAAAAAAGATTCACATCATGGTATTGGCGAGCATACCGTTTCAAAAGGTATGATAAATAGATTTCATCATCAGATAGCGTATAACCTGATACCTCAGATAGATGTTTTTATTGAAAACGCGTATACTAAAGAAGAGATGAAAATGGTCAATGAGACCCGCAAGATCATGGAGATCCCAGATCTGGCTCTTTCTGCCACATGCGTGCGTGTGCCTGTATATTACGCGCATTCGGAAAGCGTAAATATAGAGACCAAGAAGAAGATCACCCGCAAAGAAGCGATCGATATCATTAAAGGTTTTCCGGGTATTGTAGTGGTCGATGATCCGGAAAAGAACGAATATCCCATGCCGATCAACATCGAAGGCAAAGATGAGGTTTTTGTAGGGCGCATACGTGAAGATGAATCTGTTGCGTGCGGCTTGAATATGTGGGTCGTCGCCGACAATTTGAGAAAAGGTGCGGCGCTGAATGCGATCCAGATAGCGGAACTTTTAATTGCCGAATAAATTCCTGTGAAAGGGGTTTGGGGTTAGGGATTAGTGTTTTGCAAAACGAACCCCGAAACACGAAAAACTAAACCCGAAACAATGCGCACTATCAAACTTACGATATCCTACGACGGAACGCTCTACAAGGGCTGGCAGAGCCAGAAAAACGGCAAAACCATCCAAGATGAAATAGAAAAAGCAATAGAAAAGGTTTTAGCAAAAAAACATGTTCTTTACAGCGCCAGCAGGACCGATGCCGGTGTCCACGCCAAAAAGCAAGTTGCTCACTTTAAAACTTCTTCGGCAATATCCTTAGTTAAAATACCGCTTGCACTTAATACCGCATTACCGGATGATATAGCGATCACAAAAGCAGAACTTGTCCCTGATAGCTTTCACGCCCGGTTTGACGCAAAAATAAAACATTATTGTTATCATGTTTACAATTCGCATAATCGCGACCCCTTTAAGGAAAAATATTCATGGCGCGTCCCCTACAAACTCAACGTCGCGCTTATGAAAAAAGAAGCGCTTGTCCTCGCGGGTGAACACGATTTTAAATCTTTTCAGGCAAAAGATAAGATTGAAAGGCCTTCCGTCCGGAAGATCCACAAAATAATCGTTCGAAAAAATAAGTCCGATATCTTTATCAATATCGAAGGTAACGGTTTTTTGTATAATATGGTCCGTAGTATCGCGGGTACCCTTGTCGATATCGGGAGGGGATACCTCCCGCAGGGAAGTATGAAAGATATTCTGAAAAGCAAAGACCGCACAAAAGCCGGCCCCACCGCGCCCGCCAAAGGGCTTTTTCTTATCGAAGTAAAATATTAGATCGTTTCCAAATCCAAAGCTAGTTTTATCTTGTATCTCATACTCGTTTCTAAAACTGATCTTGGACTGTTTCTAGATCCAAAGCCAGACCTGTCCCCACATCAAATTATCGATCATAAATGTGCTATTCCAATTAGCGGTAAAAACTAACTTTTTTACTTGACAAGTATTTATACTTGCTATATACTTGCTATGTACTTGTTAAAATCTTGTAGCAGTTTTGGAGTGAATATGAGGAATAAATTCAATTTCCGGTTTTTTGCGACCGTATCCGACAGAGGGCAGATCTTTATCCCGAAGGTCCTGCAAGACTATTTTGGGATAAAACGCCGCGATAAAGTGGCGTTCATTGTCAAGGATGACGGAAGCGTCGTTTTTACAAAGACGAAGCAGCAAGAGATCGGATTTGCCGGGGATGAAGAGGGTGTTAACAAATCGTAGACAAAAAGGAAAGGAGTCTCTCGATGACGAAGAAAATGTTCACACATAAGGTCACTATCGCGGAAAAAAGGAGGACAAACAAAAGCACCAGCGATCTTTTTAGGAAAAAAGATGTCTCGAAGCGGGCGTTGATACATGTGTTCAACTCGTATTATAAGGATCAAGTAAAAGCCCTATATAAAACAGTCGTCGGCGACAGATAATCGATTTGTGATCCAGACGGATGTATTTACGGAGTAGCTGTTGTACAAAGGTTGCGTTAGTCTTTGATCTGACCAATGATCTAGCTGCCAGTTAACTTATCTGCTCTCGCAGTAACAAAATTTCTTGACAAAGCCTGTCAAATATGGTAATTTTACACTTCCGATTTCGCCGCACTGTGTGGACCGCAAGGATCCGTGCCGGACGAAAGATCGAATTCATTTTTAAGTTGTAAAACTAATTAAAAGAAGGGTTTATAATCGCTATGAGGACCGAGCCACTGAAGAAAAAAGACGTAACGAGACAATGGTTTATTATCGATGCCAAAGGTAAAGTGTTGGGCAGGGCGGCCAGTCAGATAGCATGTTTATTGACTGGCAAATATTTACCGAACTTTACTCCGAGTGTTGACGGCGGGGCGGGAGTGATCGTGCTAAACTGTGATAAGGTGGTAGTTACGGGTGATAAAAGTAACCAGAAAATATATAAAAGCTTTTCCGGCTATCCCGGAGGGCTCAAAACCACGGTTTATAGTGAGATGATGGCCAAGAAGCCGAAGCACATCTTACGGCATGCTGTTAGGGGAATGCTCCCCAGGAGTATAATAGGGGATCAGATAATAAAGAGATTAAAGCTTTATGTTGATGGTGAACATCCGCATATTGCGCAGAAACCGATAGAATTTAAGCTTAAATAAAATCTAAACAAAAAGGGAAAAATAAATGAAAGAGCTAATAGAATTCATAGCGATCGGCAGACGAAAAGAATCAA
>JAQUNB010000101.1 GCA_028717825.1 Candidatus Omnitrophota bacterium | reverse complement strand
TGTCCTTGATGCGTCTTCCGCGTTTATCCCCAGTTCCTTTATTCCCATCTTTTTAGCAAGCTTTATCGCTTTAACGGCGGACTTTATGATACCTTCTCTGTCTATTTTTCCGCCAAACTTGTGTTTTATCATCTGATCAGAAGTAGAGATCGACATATTCAGGTATTCTATATCCGTAAACTCGACCGCTTTTTTTACATCTTCCTCAATGGCCCTTATCCACCCTGAAAGCCGTATGGGATACAAAACCTTGCGTTTGGCTAACTCAAGATTTGCGTTTATATAGTTCCTTTCATGCAGAGTAATTGGAAATCCGAACTCAGACTGAAAGATGCCCATTTTATTAAGGTAGACATTGACTATCGTTTTTTGAAGCTTAGCGAGCCCCAGACGCGAAGTCTGGACGCCGTCGCGGTTCGTCACGTCAATGATCCTGATAAGCTTTTCGCTATCTTCTTTCATCTAAAACACGCTCCTTTTCACGCCTGTATCCGCCGTAAAGCACCGTTATATTTTAACACGAACCTGCTTTACATCATTTATATCTTTTACTTTTTTCAGCTTTTCCATTACCTCTTCGGAAACAGCGCTATCAACATTAATTATGCTGATAGCTTTCTTTTCTTTTTTGTCCCGGCCGAAGTTCATCTCAGCTATATTAATGCCGTGTTTGCCCAATAATGTCCCGATCGAACCCACAACACCAGGAACATCGTCATTGGTGACGACCAGCATATATCCGTCTGGAATGGCCTCCACATAATATTTTTCAAGTTTTACTATCCTTGGTTCTTTGTTCGAGAAAAGCGTTCCCATTATAAGGTGCTTTTCCGTGCCTGTGTCGAACTCCACACTTATCAGGTTCGCGAAATCCGTTATCGTCGATGTCTTTTTCTCCTGTATCTTTATGCCTCTTTCTTCCGCGACAAGGAGCGCGTTTATATAGTTCACTTCTTGATCAAGCATCGGGTTAAGTACACCTTTAACGAGAGCTCTGGTGATCAGCGAAACATCTTTAGTCGCCACTTCGCCGACATACGTTACGGATATCGTTTTGATCGGACCTTTAACTAGCTGTGTCTGGATAGAGCCCAGTCTTTCAGCGAGGTTAACGTAAGGCTGCACGGCTTTCATCGTCCCTTCCTCGATCACCGGCATATTCACGGCGTTGCGGTACCCTTTTCCTAAAAGAGCATCTGCGATAGTTTTCGCCATATCGATCGCAACGTTGACCTGCGCTTCCTCGGTAGACGCCCCAAGGTGCGGTGTCGTCACGACATTATCCAAATTAACGACAGGACTATCAACCGGCGGTTTAGCTTTGGTCTCATATACGTCGAGCGCAGCGCCCGCTACTTTCCCGGACTTGATATTTTCCGCCAAGGCTTGCTCGTCTATGATCCCGCCGCGTGCCGCGTTGATTATACGAACGCCTTTTTTCATTTTTTTGAACGCCTTTTCATCTAGGAGATGTTTTGTTTCTTCTGTAAGCGGCGTATGAATAGTAATAAAATCAGCCTCTGCCAGAAGCGCGTCTAACTTAACGGATTCGACATTTATTGTCTTAGCTTTTTCTTCCGACAAAAATGGGTCATATGCCATTATCTTCATACCGAAACTTAACGCACGTTTAGCGAATTCGGTCCCGATCCTGCCCATGCCGATAATCCCGAGCGTTTTCCCGTATAATTCTACGCCCATGAATTTCTTCCTGTCCCATTTTCCCTGCTTAACGGATTGACTGGACTGAGGAATACTTCTGGCAAGCGACAGCATAAGGCTGAACGCGTGTTCCGCCGTCGAGATAGTATTCCCGGCGGGAGCATTCATCACTATAATACCTTTTTTTGAAGCTGCTTTCACGTCCACATTATCGATACCAACACCGGCTCTTCCAATGATCTTAAGTTTATCGGATGCTTCGATGATGTTTTTTGTGACGGTGGTATCGCTTCTAACGATAAGGGCATCGCACCCTTTTATCTTTTTAACAAGTTCGCTTTCGGGCAGTTTCGCAACTTCCTCCACCACGAAATTATTGCTTTTCAGGATATCTACACCCGCTTTCGATAAGGGGTCGCTTATGAGTACTTTAATAGTCATGGTTAACGCTCCTTTTTATATATATCTAAGTTTATCAACACTGTGATTTTTTACTTCAATAGTTCTTCGAGTTTCGCTACGCCTTTACCAAGCTCTACTTTATAACCAAGCTGGCTTAGGACCATTTCTAAAGCCGCGATAGACGCGATGATATCATATTCGTCCATATAACCGAGATGGGCGACCCTGAATATCTTTCCCTTGAGCTCGGATTGTCCGCCCGCGATGGTTATACTTTGTTCATCTCTCATCTTTTTCACTATCGCGCCGCCATCCACGCCTTGTGGTACTTTTACGGCCGTAACCGCATTCGACGGATTCACCGCGAAAAGCTCCAAGCCAAGTGCTTTAACCGCTGCGCGTGTGGCTTTTGCGAGTCTCGCATGCCTTGCGACTATATTATCCACGCCTTCCTGAAGCATCATATCAAGTGCGCCGTTCAATCCTATAACAAGAGAAACGGCCGGTGTCCATGGCGTGTCATTTTTAGCATACGCTTTGATCGCCGCTTTCAGGCTAAAATAGTATTTCGGGATGTTTGAGGTCTCTACAAGCTTCTCTGCCTTTTTGCTCAAGCTCAGGAAACTTAGACCGGGAGGCAGCATGAGCCCCTTCTGGGAACCGGAAACCACAACGTCTACTCCCCATTCATCTGTTTTTAACTCATCGGCTGATAAACCACTCACAGCATCAACCACTAAAACCGCGTCAGTAGCTGCTACTTCTTTGGCAATACCTTTGATGTCGTTGACCACGCCGGTCGAAGTTTCGCATAGCGTGCTGTATACAACCTTGATGCCTTTGTTGTCTTTGAGTAATTTTTTGATCATCGCCGGATCGGCAGCTTTCCCGGATTCTATGTCATAGGCTACGACTTCCACTCCGTAAGCTTGACATATCTCTCCGAAACGTTCTCCGAATTTACCGCCCCTTACGACAAGGGCCTTGTCGCCTTTCGATAAAAGGTTGACTACCGATACTTCCATCGCACCCGTACCGCTGGATGCGAATATGAATACCGGATTTGCCGTGCAGAAAACTTTCTTTAATTTCTCGCTTACTTCTTTCAGAACGACCTGAAATTGAGGCGTTCTGTGGTGTATTATTGTATCAGCCATTTTCAAAAGTACTTTTTCCGGTACAGGCGTCGGGCCTGGTGACATTAATCTGTATTTTTTCATTTTGTTTTCCTCCTATTTTTTAAGCCTATTAATATGACAAAATTCATATTACTTAGGCATACTTTCAACAACATTATCCACAATACCGTATTTCTTTGCTTCTTCCGCGCTCATAAAAAAGTCTCTGTCAGTGTCGGTTTTTATCCTTTCGATGGTCTGGCCCGTGTGCTTGACCAGAATAAGTTCGATTTCTTCTTTCATCTTCAATATCTCTTTTGCCTGAATATGTATATCCGAGGCAGCGCCCTGTACCCCGCCCCACGGCTGATGTATCATGATCCGGGAATGAGGCAAAGCATACCTTTTCCCTTTAGATCCGGCCGCCAGAAGCAAAGCTCCCATACTTGAAGCTTGTCCGACGCAATAAGTATTAACATGCGGTTTAACGAACTGCATAGTGTCATATATCGACATGCCGCTTGTCACACTACCACCCGGGGTGTTTATATACACGCTAATATCCCGATCCGGATCTTCCATCTGTAAATATAAAAGTTCGGCTACCACTATATTCGCCACGTTATCATCGATCGGCGAACCTATGAATATGATCCTGTCTTTTAAAAGGCGAGAATAGATATCATATGCCCTCTCAAGCCTTCCGTCTTTCTCTATCACCATAGGTATTATACTCATTTGATCCCCCTTAAAATTCAGGTTGATATTTCTATTTTTCGGTGACGACTGCCTCGTTAAGAAGAAGATCCAATGTCTTTTCTTCCCTCAGTTCCTCTTTTAATCCGCCCATGAGATTGTGTTCCTCGTAATATTTTTTCACGTTCTCGAAAGGTTGGTTGTAATCGACCGCTAAAGCTTTTAACCAAGCCTCTATCTCCTCGTCGGTCACTTCGATGTTTTCCGCCGTCGCTATCTTGTCCAGTATAAAATACAACCGGACCTTATTTTCCGCCTCTTTCTCTAATTTTTCCTTAAGTTCTCCTTGATGTTTTTCAATGGTCTCCTTATCAACCCCCTTAGCAGCGAGGTCGTCCTGCACCCTGTCGGTAAGCACCTTGAGTTGTCTTTTGACCATAGATCCAGGCACGGCGAAAGAACATGTTTTCAGGAACTCTTCCATGATCTGATTTAACATAGATACTCTGGCATTGGATTCTTTTCTTTCCAATAGCTGCGCCCGTATTTCTTTCTTCATTTCTTCCACGGTTTCTTTTCCGGTTTTTTTCGCCAGTTCATCGTTCATTTCAGGAAGTTTTTTTTCTTTTGTATCATTTACCTCGATATGAAAGATAGCTTTCTTGCCGGCATATTTTTTATCGGGATAACTCTCAGGAAGAGCAACTTCTACGTCTTTTTTGTCGCCCTTTTTAAGCCCCACGAGCTCCTCTCCCACACCAAGGAGAGACGCGTCTTTGTTAACCTCTATCCACATATTCTCATTCTTCTTACCGATCGGCTTACCGTCGATATTCGTTTCTACGCTGCAGATGCCGAAATCGCCTTTATTCAGAGGCCTCTCTATCGAAACAAATTCCGCATTCATGTCCCTTATCCTCGATACGGCCTTTTCCACTTCCTCATCGGCAACTTGTACCTTTTCTTTTGTTACCTTAAGGCCCTTATATTTTTTCACGTTAACTTCAGGGAAAACGTCCACTTTGGCCTTAAAGACAAGAGCGCCCGACAACGCAAGGTCGATGTCGAAGATCTCCGGAAAGCTAAGAGGCTCTATTTTATGTTCTTCCAGCGCTCTTTCATATCCCTGCGGTATAAGTATTTTCTTGACCTCATCAACAACATCTTCACGATAATTTTTCAGTATAATATCCAAGGGCGCTTTTCCCTGTCTAAATCCCGGCACCGCGGCTTTCTTGCGTATATCCTCAACCACTTGATTAAAGACCTCATCGACTTTTTCTTTAGGCATCTCTATGTCGAGCTGTCTCTGGGTCCCTTCTAATTTCTTTATTTTACTTTTCATTATTAAGCCTTTTCTTTTTCGTCCGGGTTAAAAATTAGGTTCTATCAATGCGTAATCACCGGACTCTTTTCTATATAACACATTGGCCTCGCCGGTATCAGCGTTCTTGAACATTATAAAATTTTTCCGGGATAACTCTAGCTCAAGCTTTGCTTCTTCTGGAAGCATGGGCTTGACCGCAAAAGCGTTGGATTTTATGATCTTTCCGGGTGCTTCCTCTCTTTTACGCTTTCCTCTTCCCCTAAATTTGACTATCGGCTGGAAAAAGTCACTTATGAAATTTCTTCTTTTTTTTGAATTCGCTTTGTCATGTAATCTTGTCAGCTGCTTTTTTAAACTGTCATATGCCTGATCTATCGAGGAATGCATATCGATGGAACTCTCTTTTGCGATGAGCCTGTGTTTCCCCATATGAAGTATTACTTCGA
>JAQUNB010000100.1 GCA_028717825.1 Candidatus Omnitrophota bacterium | reverse complement strand
TTCTCCGCACAGAGCAACGGAAATATTTTCTTTATGGCCGTTATCAATAACCATTTTTATCAAATTAAGCACGGCTGGACGTGTGGGCTCATATAGATACGCGATCTTTTCGTTTACCCTATCGACAGCCAACGAATATTGGATCAAGTCATTTGTACCTATACTAAAAAAATCCGCTTCCTTCGCTAAGACATCGCTTGTAATGGCTGCCGACGGGACCTCGATCATCGCCCCGACGAATAAATTCTCATCAAAAGGCACTCCTTCTTTACGCAGTTCCCGTCTCACTTCATCTAATACGGCGTTGGCCTGCCGGAACTCACTTATGCCGGATATCATCGGATACATAAGTTTTAAATTACCAAAAGCGGATGCCCGGAGTATGGCTCTTAGTTGTGTCTTAAAAATATCGGGACGCGCCAAACAGAACCTTATGGCCCGCCACCCAAGAAAAGGGTTCATCTCTTTAGGCACATCAAGCTGCGATAAAAATTTATCACCACCAAGGTCCAAAGTCCTCACAACAACACTATTCGGTTTTATTCTTTTTGCAACGGACTTATACGCGTTAAACTGTTCTTCTTCGCTGGGAAGACCGGGCCTATTCATATAAAAATATTCCGTTCGATATAAGCCTATACCTTCGGCGCCGTGAGATATAACGCTGGCTACATCTTCGGGAAGCTCGATATTCCCTGCCACGATCACTTTTTTCTTATCCAGCGTTTCGCTTGGCAGAGTTTTTAATTCATTTAATTCATGTTCCAGAAACTCGAATTTTTTCTTCTCTTCCTGATATTTTTTCAGCACCCTTTCCGTCGGGTTGATAATTATTATGCCGTGCATGCCATCAAGGATGATCTGGTCTCCGTTCTTTACTATATCCGTCACGGACTCCAAACCAACAACAGCTGGTATCTCCAAAGATTTCGCCATGATCGCGGTATGTGAGGTCCTGCCGCCAATATCCGTCGCAAAGCCCAAGACGCGGCCTTTATGCATCATGGCCGTATCAGAAGGGGATAGATCGTATGCCACTACTATTGCCTTTTCACTAAGGTTCTCCAGGTTTTTATCCTCTACCCCGACCAAATTGCGCAACACCCTTTTGCCAACATCGGTTATATCGCTTATCCTGTCCCTTAAATATTCATCCTTCGCTTCCGAAAGAGCGTTCACGTATTTATTCAATATTTCCGTAAAAACTATTTCAACGTTCTTTTTCCTTTTCTTAAGTTGGACCACCACTTCCTGCACCAGAACGTTATCTTCTAACACTAAAAGATGCGCGCTGAAGATCTTTCCATGTTCCAAGCCCATTTCACGTGAAATTTTATCCTCTATAGAGAGGATCTCTTTTTTCGTGTTTTCCAGAGCTTGCTTGAACCTCTTAACCTCATCAGAGATATCTTTAGGATCTATATCTCGTTCGACGGGGACGATGTCTTGCGTGCCGAAAACATGAGCTTTCCCAATGGCAATCCCCGGAGCCGCGGGAATCCCCTTAAGTTGCAACTGTTTTTTAATAGGAAAAACCCTATTTTTATCTTTTTCCATCAATATATCTCCTCAATATACATCAAAAAATAAAACAATGTTTTAATTTTCGATATCATGGAGCAGTAGTTTCGACAGCTCATCCGCGGCTTTTTCGGCGTCGCTGCCTTCAGCTATAATGGTTATCTTGGCCCCTCTTTCAGCCGCAAGCATTAGTATTCCCATTATCGATTTACCGTTCACTTTCTGTTCGTCTTTTATAATAGTGATCTCGCTCTCGAATTTATTCGCAAGTTGAACGAATATAGCCGCGGGCCTCGCGTGCAGGCCGGTCTTATTCTCTACCATTATTTCTCTTTTCGCAATGTTGCTCATTACCAATGGACTTTCTTTTACGCCATACTTAAGGTCATCATAATATTTGAGACATCATCCTGAGCCGTACAATCATCCCCCACAAGGACTGATATCCCCTGAAAAGTGCGGTTAAGTCCGGATTCGGTCTCGTTCACGGTATATAAAGGACACATAAGAACCGTACATTTTTTATCAAGAAAAAAGTCAACTGCAAGACCTGAATACTGATCTTTCAACGAAAACTTATCGGTAACCAGCATCCTTGGCCTTAACATGACTTTTTTATCCCAAAGTAAAAAATTGAACTCAAGGCCGTATCGTAAACTTGCCTCTTTCGCCGAATGCTTGATAACTTTATGCGACAATGTAACCGCAGGCCCGGAACCTATGCCTATCATTTTTTCTACCTCTACCTCCAAGGATCTGCCTTGATCGGCGAACACTTTATCCCTTTTGTTGAATACACAAGTAACAAAATCTTTATCGGCATCTATCTTTGAGGTGTATGCCCCTTTCAAAAAATTGCTGCAACTTACTTTCGGCCTGAGTAATTTTCTCCATGGTATCTCCTGCTGAAAGATGTGGGTGAGGAACGAAACCCTGTGGTAATTATCATAATTCAATATTTTTTTTAGGCCCCTCTCCCTTACCCCCAAGAGATCATGGACATCAACAAGTTTTCCAGCGATAGCGGCTTGCCTCGCCTGTTTGATGCGTAAAAAATAATCTTTATCAAGTTTACGATGATATCCTTCTTTTATCCCTGAAAACGAATTTATCAGGTTAACACTTAAAGGTTTATAATCAAGTTCCGCAATATGAGCGCCATTGTCCGGCTTCAGAAAAAGACTTAAAACTTTATTTTCGACTACGATCTCCTCTTTTCCCTTATCTTCGGAACGCTTGGTTATCTTTACGCGCAGCAAAGGATCGTTGCTTCCGCGGCCTATTATGTTTTCCGCGTTGATCAAATGCCTATAAACACCCGCCCTCAAATGCGGCAGATATAAACCGCCGAATGTCCCGTGCCAGTAAGCACATCCTGACTGTGCTTTAAAAAGCTCTTTTCGTGCGTCACTTAACTTAGCGGTACTCTTCTCATTCACGATCTCATCTCTTGTTTCCGCGATCTTGTCGCTTACAAGAACCATTCTTTTGTGCATGCGATTGGCTTCGGGATACTTTTTCAGAAAGTTCTTAAAATGTCCGCCGCTCCACGTCATCATCTCCGCGTAACTTGACTCAGGAACTCTCCCAACATCCGAGAAAGGAGTGCTTTCCATAACCTCTGAATAGGTCATTGTCTTTAACCAATCCGCGTTTTCGACCAGCGCATTCAAAAAATTGTGCAACCAGCCCCTTTTATACACCCATTGATATGTATACGGCCAAAGGCCGAATTTTTCGCCATCATCCGCATAAAAAAAACAACAAGAGTCGTCGCCGGATTTCTGCAAAGTATTCCGCATGAATTGAAGCGTGCTTTCCGGGCTACGGAACGGGATCGAATACCTAAGCGCCGTCAACGACGGGAACAATATCACAGTTTCCCTCTCACCCGAAGCACGGCACGGCTTGAATATATTTTCTTCTTTTTTGCCTGCCCTCAAAATATGGTTATCATCCACTATTGTATATTTTATACCGTTCTCCGCCAGTGTATCCGCGATCGACGGTTCCCAGACCCTCTCGCCGATCCAAGCACCTTTCGTCTCTATCCCGAACATACGGCCGATAATATTTTTATTCATCTCAAGCTGGCCCTGCCTATCTCTTTCCGGGATCAAGGTCATTACCGGCTCAAAACATCCCCCGCCCATAAGTTCCAGCTGGTTGTTCCAAATAAGTTTTTTTAGTAATTCAATGTATTCCGGGTGCCGTGTTTCCAGCCATTCCAAAAGATTACCGGAAAAATGGAAGGTGGTCTTTATCGAAGGGAATTTTTCGATAGACGTTAAAAGAGGCAGGTACGCGTTCTCATAGGCGCGTTCTATTTCCCGGTCAAAGTTAAAAACCGGTTGATAACAATGAAAAGCCATTGCGAACTTAGCATTTTTCATGACAATAATTACCTCTTTTTGCCCTCGCTGATGATCTCCATGATAATATCGCTTAATTTTACAGGGTCATGCCTGACAAACTCTTTAGTTCCCGCGATATTCGCTTCAACAAGTTTGATCTTCTCCTGTTCCAGCCATCTCTTATCGTTCTCATCAAGCTTTACGGGGAATTTTTCTTCTTTTTCATATTTTTCGTAAAGGAACCGCGGAACAGGTGTTACGTTCGCTATGCAACAATTTACAACACCGGGCATAGTATGCCCGACAATAGCCCTTACGTGATCGCTGACCGAATAATCGTCGGTCTCTCCCGCTTCTGTCATGACATTACATATATAAATTTTCAAAGCTTTTGACTTTATGATCTCTTTTTGTATGCCTTTTATCAGTAAATTCGGCATAACACTGGTATACAAGCTTCCGGGGCCAAGAACTATCGCATCCGCCTGCCGTATAGCTTCGACAGATTCTTGTGTGGCCTTACAGTAATCCGGCACTAAGAAAAGTTTATCTATGGGACTACCCTTTTCGTCACGTATTTTGCACTCACCGACAGTCTCTTTCCCGTCTTTGCGTCTAGCGACAAGCTGTACCTTTTCAAGAGTAGCCGGAAAAACATTGCCTCTTATCGCGAGAACTTTACTTGATTCTTTTATCGCCAGATTAAAATCACCTGTTACTCTTGAAAGTGCTGTGATGAATAAATTCCCGAAATTATGGCCGTGGAGACCTGTTCCTTCGGTAAACCTGAACTGGAAAAGCGGACCTAATAGATCTTCCGAATCGGAAAGCGCCACGAGACAGTTACGGATATCTCCCGGAGGCAGAACCCCGAACTCTTCCCGAAGCCGCCCCGAAGAACCGCCGTCATCTGCCACAGTAACGATCGCCGTGATATTACTGGTCCTTTGTTTAAGCCCAGTAAGGAGTGTGGATAACCCCGTTCCTCCGCCGATAACGACTATTTTAGGCCCTTTTTCCAAGATGCGTTTTTCAAACATCTTTTCTACAAGACTGTTTTCCGACCTTTCAGGATCGGGCGACAATACCAGCATAAAAGACTTTAGTATCCTTTTTACTCCAACTATGACGCAAAGGATACCTAAGATGATGATTATACCCGCTATCGATTTATTCTCGGAACTGCGCTCAAAAATAACTATAACAAACCCCATCGAGATCATTAATATCCCAAAAACGGCGAGCGTTATCCATCTTTTGATGAACATCCCCGGATATAACCACTTTAATCTTTTTAAACTCATATATATTTACCTTTAAAAATTATACATACGGATCACGTTCGGCACGTAAATATCCCCGGCCTTTAGAACATTTTATTAATAAGCTTTTTTCTGTTCTTCTTCTTTTATGATCTTCAGGATTTCTTGAGAATTCTTGCCGTTCTTCAATCTGTCCCTGACAAATTTATCATCCAAGAGACGGGATATTCTCGCTAAAGCTTTAAGATGAGGCCCCGGCGTTTCGCCCGGAGCTATCAAAAGGAAAAAAATAAAAGTAGGTTCGCCATCTAGGGATTTAAAATCAACTCCGCTCTTGGAGATACCGAAAGCGGCGACCATTTCTTTGACTTTTGGACATTTGGCATGAGGTATAGCAACCCCTTTACCTATCCCGGTAGAACCAAGCATCTCCCTTTCTTTCAGTTTCTTGAGCATTTCTTTTTTATCGTTTTTTTTTACACCGCCGGACCCGATCAGCAGATCGATCAATTCTTCAAGCA
>JAQUNB010000099.1 GCA_028717825.1 Candidatus Omnitrophota bacterium | reverse complement strand
TATTGACGCCGAAGGTATCATCTTCGAATACGACTGACGACAAGCCTTTCGTGCGAATACTGTTTATCTCAGCGACAACATTACACGGAGAACGGAACCTGACTTTGCGGCTCCATATTTTATGCGAAGCGCAGAAAAAACAAGTATAAGGACAGCCTCTTGTGGCAAATATATGATTGAAAGCGTTAAGGGGATATGTTTGATATCCTCTTAATACCTGCGGGGCATTTTCATTAGGGAAAGAAAGCGTATCCAGATCTTCGATATACTCTCTCGGCGGGTTTTTCTTAATTTCCCCGTTTTCCCTGTATATGATCCCGCTAATGCCGTCAAAACTCCTGTTATCATGTATCGCCGCAAGGAGCTCCACTATCGTTTTTTCTCCTTCGCCTTTTACGCAGACGTCAAATCCCGAACGATCCATGACAGCTTCACCAACCATGGAAGGATGCGGTCCGCCTACTATAACGATTATTTGATCATTGAAACTCTTTACGAGTCCCGCGACGATACGTGCCGAGGCAAAGTTCTGCGATTTGGCTGAGATACCTACAACCCGAGGGTTTATTTCAGCAATAACGGAACTGATCTCTTTCCAAATATTTCCCGATCCGTCCTTTAGATTTCTTAGATAATGGCCGAACCCTTCTCCAGTCTCATAACTGAGTTTCCGTTCGTCATAATTCGGAGTGAAATCCGCGTTATAGGCGACAACATCCCAGTCGGTCCCGTTCTTTATGGCTCCCGCCAGATATCCCAAAGAAAGCGGATAGACATCAAGGGCATACGTGCTTTTAAATAGCCTATGGAAAGGAGGTTCTATAAGCAATATTTTATGGTCACTCCGCGCCAAAAGGTCACCTCCAAAAAATATGTTTACAATAATTTGATCCAGCTGCCTATTTTTTTCGCGGCCGCTTTTTTATAAACTAAGTCCGCGACAGCCACATCTTGTATCGCGAGCCCCGTAGAATCAAAAACAATGATCTCAGACTCCTTAACCCTGCCCCTTTTCCTGCCGGAGACGATCTCGCCTATATCCGCGTAAATATCTTTTTTTGTGATCGATCCTTTTTCACACGGCACATTTATCTCGCCGCTATGGGAAGCTTGTTCCCATGAATCGACGACCACTTTAGCGTTTTTGAGTATTTTGGGATCCAGTTCCTGTTTTCCGCGGGCGTCCGCTCCTATCGCGTTTATGTGAACGCCCTTTTTGAGCCATTCTATTTTTACGATAGGTTTCCGCGACGGCGTGGTCGTTACGATAATATCAGCCGAAAAAACACATTCTTTGACACTCTTACATCTTTTGAATCTCAACCCGGTCTTTTTCATTTTTAAGATGAAATCCCTGACTGATCGATCCGCAAGCCCCCAAAACCTTACTTCGGTTATTTTAAATAATTCCTTCAGGGCGGCGAGCTGCATCTGCGCTTGGACGCCGCACCCGACCATCGCCACGGACCGGGAATTTTTTCTGGCTAGATATTTCGCGGCGACGCCTCCGGCGGCACCGGTGCGCATATTCGTTATGTACGTCCCGTCCATGATGCATAGAGGCAGTCCGTTCCTCGGGTCACTTAGGACGATTACCGCCATGACCGACGGTAACCCTGCCTTATTATTTTTAGGATGGACATTCACCCATTTCACGGCACACTTATTAAGTTTCTCAACATATGCGGGCATCGCCCTGAAATCACCCGAATATTTATCCAGCTCCAGATATATTTTAGGCGGCATCGCTATCTTATTAAGACCATATTCCCTAAAAACGTTCTCGACCGCTTTGATAGCGCTTTTCATATCAACAAGCCGCTCCACATCACTCCTTTTAAGGATCAATACCTTCGCATCTTTCCCGGATTTTTTCATTAAAACTGTGCCTCCTATTGTAAAAACCGTATTTAAAAGATCACTTGATAGATGCAATAAGTTGTAAAAGACCTTTTCTGATGATCATGACCGCGATCGCCCCTAAAAGGAGGCTGAATATCTTTGAAAGCGCCTTGGCGCCCGCTTCGCCAAGGATGCGTATGAAAAAATCCGAAAGATAAAAAATGATACCTGCTATCAGGACATTGATCGTAACAGAAAGAAGCGCTATGTACAGACCAAATTGATCGATCACGATCAATAGAGTCGTTAAAACGGCCGGTCCCACGATGAGCGGCGTACCCAACGGAACGGCCCCCAGTTCTCTGGCCGGGATACGTCTCCTTTTATCGGGATTAACGATATCGATAATAGCTATACAAAAAAGTATCGCTCCACCGGCGATCATAAAATCAGAGATAGTAATTCCCAAAAATACAAATATCGCTCTACCGACGAAAACAAAGCTCACGGCTAGCGCAATAGCGGTCAGCATCGATTGTAATATGATCTTTGTTTTCTGTTGTCTGGAGAATTCATTTGTGAGGCCTAAAAATATCGGGAGGATACCTAACGCGTCGACTGCTACAAATATCGGGATAAACGCCAAAAGAACGGTTTTGAACATATTTTATCTCCTCATCAGTTAATTATATAGTTTATATTCGCGAACCATACACCCTTCCGGGATCATCTCTCTTTACCGGTTTCTTTCCCCTATAGTATACATTATTTTAATCGATCTCGGCCTCATTCGACTGGCTAATTTCCCTATCAAACGGTTTTTCCGCTTTTTTTTCGATAAGAAAATTATTCATGATCAGATAATCTATATTGGTTTTTATGAAAGAACTATAAGCGTCGGCCGGGGTACACACTATAGGTTCGCCTTGGATATTGAAAGAGGTGTTTATTATGACAGGGCAGCCATATTTCTCGTTGAACTTTGCGATCAATCCATGGAATAACGTGTTATTTTCCTCGGAAACGGTCTGAATACGTGCGGAATAATCTACATGCGTAACGGCAGGGATAGTCGAGCGCAAGACCCTCAGCTGATCAAAACCCCTGAGAGACCTTTCCTCTTTTGACAAGTTTTTACGGATCTCTTCTTTGACAGGCGCGACCAAAAGCATATAAGGGCTTTCCCCTTTAAGCTCAAAAAGATCCGGTGCCTTTTCAAGGAGCACCGAGGGCGCGAACGGCCTGAAACTTTCTCTGAATTTTATTTTCAGGTTCATCATCTCCTGCATTTTTCCGGACCGGGCATCGCCGAGGATAGAACGGTTCCCTAATGCTCTAGGCCCGAATTCCATACGACCCTGAACCCATCCTACCACCTTTTCCGAAGCAATAAGATCCGCTATCTTTTCGACGATATCTGTATTTTCGACATACGTATAATCTATCTTTTGGGAATCAAGATAATTTTTTATATATTCATTTCCGAATGCGGGTCCCAGATAAGACCCTTTTTGAAGATCTTTCCGATCATCCGCGCTTCTTGCCTTGTCAAAATATTGATACCAAACGAATAGAGCGGCGCCCAAAGCACATCCGGCGTCTCCCGAAGCGGGTTGGACCCAAATATTCCGGAACGGACCCTCCCTAAGTATCCGGCCGTTACTTACACAATTTAAAGCCACTTCCCCCGAAAGGCACAGATTCTCCATCCCGGTTTTTTTATGGATACTCCGGGCTGTCCGCAGCATTATTTCTTCCGTTATTTCCTGGATGGAACGCGCGATATCCATATGTTTCTCTGTAATTTTATCCCCGACTTTACGCGTTTCGCCGCCAAATAATCTTTCGAACTCTTTATTTATAAGCGTTTCACCGACCGCAAGATCAAAATACTTCGCGTTCAGCCTGAAAGAACCGTCTTCTTTGAGATCTATCAGTTTTTTTAATATCAGTTCTTTGTATCCGGGTTCTCCATACGGAGCCAATCCCATCAACTTAAATTCACCTGAGTTCACTCCAAACCCGATATATTGAGTAAAAGCTGAATACACAAGGGCCAAAGAATGAGGGAAATAACTCTGGCCGGCCACCTCGATCCGGTTACCTCGGCCAACGCCATAACACGATGTCGTCCATTCGCCCATACCGTCAGCAACGAGGAAAGCCGCTTCCCTGAAAGGTGACGGGAAAAAAGCCGACGCGGCATGCGAGAAGTGATGATTAAGAAAAATGATCTTCCCTTTATACTTCAGGTTATCTTTAAGGAACTTTTTTAAGCCTGACCTTTCTCTTTTCCAAAGAGATATTGATCCGAGGAAAGATCTGTGATCAAAGGGACGAGATCTAAAATGGCCATAAAGTAAACGTCCCAATTTAACAAAGGGATCCTCGTAAAACACGACTACATCCAGATCAGCCGAGCTTATCCCGCCTTCCCGCAGGCAGTAATTAGCAGCATTCACGGGAAAAGAAGGATCGTTCTTTCTGCGCGTGAACCGTTCTTCCTGAGCGGCGGCGATTATCACGCCGTCCCGGACCAAACAGGCCGCGCTGTCGTTATAAAAAGCTGAAATACCTAAAATATTCATATGCACCTTGTATCGCGCTTATCGCACACTAGCGGTTATCTCATAAGCGGCAAAACGATATCCATTGCGAACGTTTATTATGTAGGGAACGGTTTAAAACCGTTCCCTACAAATAAATTTGCAGAAACAAAAAATCAAAAAACAGCTGTAGTGAACGGTCGCGACCGTTCACTACAGCTCTGAGCCTGTCGAAGCGCTTCGTCGCATAGAATGCTCCCCGCAATGACGTTTATAAGATAGGGTTTATTTTAAAACATCCATCCCGCCTAATTTTTCAATAATATCTTCTTCGGAGATAAGCCGTGCCTCTCCGGGCGAGTCGGTTTCGGGAAAACTTATAAGTTCCACAAAAATACGGTCCTTATATTCATCGATTATAACATTGCCGCTTATTTTTATTTTTTTGTTTACAGTTTTACCTTCGATATTTTTTTTCTTAAGATCTATCCATAGATCTTCCCTATCTTTAACAAGGTTAGCCCTCATGGTCGGCCTCTTGAGCTCTATCCCCACCGCCTGATTCTCCCCTATCTCATTATCAAAAACCACCGACGACGGCAAAAGATCTTTAATATCCTCTTCTCTTGTTTCTTTCAAAGCATAAATAACGTCCCTCTCATCCTGATAAACAATACTAATGTACGATTTCGACTCCAATATTTCCCTTACGCCCTCCGAGACATATTCTTTATCGGTCAATATATTCTTTACGCCGAAGGCCCTGATATATCTTATACCTCTGCCCGGCAAATCATTAACAACGGCATTCTTGAGCTGCATATAAGAAGTTGTGGAAAGTCTTGCGTACCCGTTCACGATCGGTTTGCCATGTCCTATCATTTTCAGCATGGCGCGTACTTCCATCTGGTGGTCTTCCGGCAAATGCCCGCCGGAAATAGGCAATTCCAGCACAACGCCTCCCCCGTTCTTGGCGAGCCATTTGACCGCACCCATATGCGGATAAATATACGCGTCGGGATAAACTACGTTAAGAGGAATAACGCATATCGCTGTGAGGATCAAAACCGCAGTAAGAGCAGTAATACCGGACCGTATTATTCTATTCCTCATAATACGCCTTGCGTACATAACTAAACCTGCAAGGAACACCGACCCAGACAAAAGAATGAACGGTTTAAAAAATATCGGATCATATAAAAAACCGGCTAAATAGGCGCTTTTAGGGATATTGCCCCAAAAAAGCTTAAATCGGCTGCTTATCCCTTCGT
>JAQUNB010000098.1 GCA_028717825.1 Candidatus Omnitrophota bacterium | reverse complement strand
AGGCCCGGGGCAAAAGGCGAGAACAAGATGTTCTCCGATAAATGTGAGGTTATAACGGCATACCAGAACGGAGAAGTGGACAAACACGCTAAGATAAAACTCCGAAAAGATGGAAATATTCTCGAAACGACGGTCGGGAGAGTTATTTTTAATGACGTATTGCCTGAAGGCTTGCCGTTCTACAACGAACCGATGAACAAGAAGGCGGTCAGTCATGTGATCTCGGATTGTTACAGGCTGCAAGGACATATCGCCGCGGTCAGTTTGCTGGATAATCTTAAAAAACTTGGTTTTGAGGAATCGACGTTGTCAGGCGCATCTATGGCCGTGTCAGATCTTAGTGTACCTTCCGAAAAAGCCAAAAAACTTGAAAGTGCCCACGAAGAAGTAAATAAAATACAAGCCCAATATCAGCGAGGCTTTATAACAGACGGTGAACGATACAATAAAATTATAGATATTTGGACCCATGTGACCGAAGATGTGTCATCACTTGTTTTTAGGCACCTTGATAGCTTTAACCCTGTTTTTATGATGGCCGATTCCGGCGCGAGGGGCTCGCGTCAGCAGATCAGGCAGCTAGCGGGCATGCGCGGTCTTATGGCAAAGCCGTCCGGTGAAATTCTTGAAACGCCGATCACAGCGAATTTCCGTGAAGGTCTGACTGTTCTTGAATATTTTATATCGACACACGGCGCGCGCAAAGGGTTGGCCGATACGGCTCTCAAAACAGCCGATTCGGGGTATCTGACTAGAAGATTAGTTGATGTGGCGCAGGACGTAATAATAAGAGAAATAGACTGCGGCACCCTGAATGGGATAACAGTATCTTCAATAATTGAAGGTGACGAAGTGGTGGTTTCTCTTGCTGAAAGGATCATCGGACGGGTGGGGTTAGACAACATCGCTGATCCGGTAACCGGAGAAGTTATAGTAAAAGCAGGAGAGATAATAAGCGAAAGTCAGGCTGAAGCGATAGAAAAAATACCAATGCTTGAGTCTATTAGGATCAGAAGCGTTCTTACTTGTGAGGCTGACGAAGGCATCTGCGCAAAGTGCTACGGCAAGAATCTTGCCACCGGTAAGATAGTTGAGATCGGGGAAGCGGTTGGTATAGTCGCTGCGCAGTCGATCGGTGAACCCGGTACACAGCTTACTATGAGGACGTTCCACATCGGTGGTACGGCTTCAAGGATCATAGAACAGTCGTTCTTTAAGAGCAAAGAAGACGGGATCGTAAAATATTATAATTTGAAAGTTGTCGAAAGTAGACAATCCGGGGTGTATGTTGTTCTTAATAGGAACGGACAGATAAGTATAAATGAGCCGGATGGTCGCGAGATCGAAAGGCAGATCATTCCACAAGGCTCATATGTATATTTCAAAGACGGCGACAAAATTAAAGAAAAGACCAAATATGCCGAATGGGATCCATATTCGATCCCTATACTTGCTGAAATAGAAGGTGTCGTCCAATATGAAGATATCAAGAAAGATGTTACGATGAAACTAGAGGTAGATGAATCTACCGGTGTTAAGACGAGCGTGATAATAGAGCAGAAAGGTGATTATCACCCACAACTCTTGATTACCAATAAGAAGAATGAAGTTGAGGCGATCTACCCGTTGCCGATAGGCGCGCATATCATGGTAAAAGACAAACATGAAGTACGGGCGGGCGACATTCTGGCAAAAACACACAGGGTCACGACCAAGACCAAAGATATCACCGGAGGTCTGCCTCGTGTTGCGGAGCTCTTCGAAGCCAGAAGACCGAAAGACCCATCGATCATCAGCGAAATAGACGGTATTGTTGAATTTGGGGAGAGCAAAAAAGGTCAAAAGAGGATAGTTGTGGAGAGCGAAACAGGTATGAAAAAAGAATATATCATACCTCACGGAAAACATTTGAATATCTACCGTGGTGACCGTGTGCTGGCAGGCGAACAACTTGTTGACGGTCCTGTAGTTTTGCAGGATATACTCAAAGTGTCAGGAGAAAAGAAGCTGCAGGAATATCTCCTAAACGAAGTTCAGGAAGTATACCGCTTGCAGGGTGTCCAGATAAATGATAAGCACATCGAGATAATAATAAAACAGATGCTTAGAAACATACGGATAACCGAAGCGGGCGATACGGAATTTCTCGTGGGAGATAAAGTTGATAAAAATACATTTAAAAAAGAAAACGAAAAAATGTTTAAGAAAAAGAAAAAACCTGCCGTCGCGGAGCCAGTGCTGCAAGGTATAACAAAAGCTTCACTGACAACGGAAAGCTTTATTTCTGCGGCAAGTTTTCAAGAAACTACACGTGTTCTCACGGAGGCCGCTGCAGCAGGAAAAGTTGATGATCTCAAAGGGCTTAAAGAGAACATTATCATGGGGCACCTTATCCCGGCAGGGACAGGTTGTGAAATCCACAGGAGAGTGTCTCTGGATCGTGAATTGATCAAAGATGTTGAGAAGGAAAAAGAAAAAGAAGCAAAAGAAGAAAAAGAGAAAGAATCAACCGAATAACAAAGAGGAAAGATATGCCGACAATTAATCAATTGATACGCAAGGGCAGAACAAAGTCTAAAACTAAGAGTAAATCACCGGCGCTTGGTGGTGCACCGCAAAGACGGGGCGTATGTTTGCAGGTAAAAACACGGACGCCGAAAAAACCGAATTCCGCGCTACGCAAAGTTGCGAGGGTAAGGTTAACGAACAAAATGGAAGTAACCGCCTATATACCGGGAGAAGGCCATAACCTTCAGGAGCACTCGATCGTAACGATCCGTGGAGGTAGGGTTAAAGATCTTCCGGGTGTTAGATACCACATAATCAGAGGGACGTTGGATACTTCCGGCGTCGAAGCTAGAAGAAGAAGCAGATCAAAATATGGGGCCAAAAGGCCAAAATAGAAAACGAGAGAGGTTAAGGAAAAATTATGAGAAGACGAAGAGCTGAAAAACGTGAAAGTTTACCGGATCCGAAATATAACAATAAACTCATTGGCAAATTCATCAATATGGTAATGGATCGCGGCAAAAAGTCGCTGGCAGAGAAGATCGTCTACGGCGCCTTAGACAGCATAAAAGAAAAAGTGAAAGATAAACCACCGATCGAGGTGCTTGTGCAGGCATTGGAGAATGCACGTCCGCTTCTGGAAGTAAAAGCCAGAAGGATAGGTGGAGCGACCTATCAGGTGCCGTTAGAAGTGAAACTTGAGCGTGGGCAATTTATTGCGATGAGATGGATCAGGGATTTCGCCCGGTTACAAAAAGGCAAACCAATGGATGAGAAATTAGCGGATGAAATAATAAATGCCTATAAAAAAGAGGGAAATAGTATAAAGAAGAGAGACGATACACATAAGATGGCAGAAGCTAACAAGGCCTTCGCGCATTATAAATGGTAAAATTAAATTTAAAGATGGGGATCTGACAGAAAGAGACAGTGGATTAAAGACTATGGAAAACATAAACGACATAAGGAATATAGGGATCATCGCTCATATTGACGCGGGCAAAACGACCGTTACGGAACGGATACTTTTTCATACCGGCAAGACCCATAAAATCGGAGAAGTACACGAAGGAACGGCGGTAATGGATTGGATGGAGCAGGAGCAGGAAAGAGGTATTACCATTACTAGCGCTGTTACGACCTGCGGCTGGAGAGACAAGAAAATAAATATTATAGATACTCCGGGACACGTTGATTTTACGATCGAAGTTGAAAGGTCTCTTAAGGTCCTTGACGGTGCGCTTGTTGTTTTTTGCGCGGTGGGCGGGGTGCAACCGCAGACGGAAACGGTATGGCGCCAAGCAGATCATTACGAGGTTCCGAAGATCGCTGTAGTAAATAAATTGGATCGTGTAGGATCTGATTTTTTTAAAGTTATCATTGATATGCATAAAAAGTTGGGAGCGAACGCGACACCTATCCAAATACCCATAGGTAAAGAAGATAATTTTAAGGGAATAATCGATCTTATAAAGTGCAAGGCATATATGTTCGGCGAAGAAGGAGATCTTGGAGAGTTAGTTGAAACTGAAATACCTGCCGATATGAAAGACCTTACAAGCCACTGGCGTCATAACTTGATCGAAAAAATTGCGGATGTAGATGATGTAGTTGAGGAATTGTATCTGACGGATAAAGGTATTTATCCTGATGAGTTGAAAGCTCACATCAGACGAGTGACAAATAAAAATCTTTTTGTTCCGGTATTATGTGCTTCGGCTTTGAAGAATAAAGGTATAAAATTTGCATTGGACGCGGTTTGTGATTATTTGCCGTCCCCGATAGACGTAAGGCCGCCGAAAGCGACAAACCCAGAGACAGACGCAGAAGTAAAGATCGTGCCGGATATAAATGCGCCGCTATGTATGTATGCCTACAAAATAATGACGGATCCTTTTGTCGGTACCGTTACATATGCGAGAATATATTCCGGTCAGGTACAAAGCGGGTCATATGTTTTAAATACTACGACCGGTAAAAAAGAGAGAATAGGACAATTGCTGAGGATCCATGCGAACGAACGAGAGATCATTGAATCGGCAAGTGCGGGAAATATAATAGGTCTTGTAGGATTAAAAGGTACTTATACGGGGCATACACTTTGCGATGAGAAAAACCCAATAGCGCTCGACAGAATAAAATATCCTGAACCGGTTATTTCGATGTCAATAGAGCCTGCGACTCGGGCAGATCAAGACAAGTTGGGTCTTGCTCTTAGAAAATTCGAAACGGAAGATCCGTCATTTAAAGTTAAGTATAACGAGGAGACCGGCCAGACGCTTATTAGCGGAATGGGAGAGCTCCATTTGGAGATCATCGTTGACAGGTTAAAAAGAGAATTTAAGGTTGGAGCCAATGTGGGGAGCCCGCAGGTCGCATATAGAGAAACGATCACCAGAGCTCTTGAGTCGACCGGAAAATTTATTCAACAAACCGGTGGTCATGGGCAATATGGCCATGTTGAAATTAAACTGGAGCCCGGGGAAAGAGGCATGGGCGTTGTTTTTGAAGAAAAAATAAAAGGCGGCGCTATTCCCAGAGAATATTTTAAGTCCATAGAAAAAGGGATCATGTCATCCGCGAAAACCGGTGTTATGGCGGGATATCCGGTAACTGATATTAAGGTAACATTGTATGACGGATCTTATCACGATGTTGATTCTTCGGAACTGGCGTTTTCTAACGCGGCGTCGATAGCCCTTCAGGATGGTATCAAACGGGCAAAGCCGATTTTATTGGAGCCAATAATGAAACTTGAAGTTACCACACCTGATGATTATCTTGGCGATGTTATCGGTGATATGAATATGAGAAGGATCAAGGTTGAGAACATAGAACAAAAAGGCAACACAAAGATAATTACCGGAGCTGCGCCTTTGGCTCAGATGTTTGGATATGCGACAGCGTTAAGAAGCTTGACACAAGGCAGGGCAACGTATACAATGGAGCCTTCTTTTTACAAAGAAGTGCCTAAAGATATAATGGAGAAGATTTTAGGCGTATCGCAAGATAAATAAACTATTATTAATAATTCTACTTTTTTAAGGAGGTAATAATGGCTAAACAGAAATTCGAGAGAAAGAAGCCGCATTTAAACATTGGTACGATAGGGCATGTTGATCATGGTAAGACTACACTGACAGCAGCGATAACGATGTATTTGGCTAACAAAGGCATGGCCG
>JAQUNB010000097.1 GCA_028717825.1 Candidatus Omnitrophota bacterium | reverse complement strand
CTAGATGTTTAAGGAAGAAAGAAAAGAAATTTATCCGTCGGAAAAAAAGGTAGTGCCTGTTGAGCCGGAAAAAGATGAAAAAGAGGTAATGAAGGAAGTAACAGAGGCCATAGTAGAACAGGAAACCACGAGTAAGACGCAGGGCGAAGTACCGGAAAAAGTGATAAAGATAAGCAGGGTCGCCAAAGTAGTAAAGGGCGGCAAAAACTTTTCTTTTAGCGCAGTTGTTGTTGCGGGAGACGGAAAGGGTAATGTCGGAATAGGGCTCGGGAAATCCAATGAAGTTGTCGATGCTATACGTAAGGGAGCCCTGCAGGCTAAAAAAAATGCCGTCAAAATAAAAGTTAAAGGCGATACTATACCGCATGAGGCGTTTGGAAAATATAAGGCATCCAAGGTCAAATTAATGCCGGCCGGAGCTGGTACCGGAGTTATAGCCGGTGGACCTATTAGGGCTTTATGTGATGCGGCGGGTATAAAGAATATATTGACGAAATGTTTGGGATCACGTAATCCTATAAACGTCGCTAGGGCTGCGATGGATGGATTTAAAAAATTGAGATTTGAAAGAAGAAAATAAAATTCGGAAAGAGGAAAAAATGGTTTTAAGGATAGAACATATCGGACGACCAAAAGGTATTAAACGGAGAAGTAAAAGGGTTGGGCGCGGGATAGGCTCCGGTAGGGGGAAAACCGCTGGTCGTGGCAGTAAAGGTGCGAAGTCAAGGTCTGGTTCAAAATTTATACCGGGTTTTGAAGGCGGACAGATGACCCTTATACGTAGATTGCCCAAAAGAGGTTTCACAAATAAATTTAAGAGAGAGTGGGAGATCGTAAATATTGAAGTTCTTGATAAAGCCGAATTTATAAACAAGGGTGATGTGGTGGATAAAACGGTTCTTCTTTCCCATAAGATTCTCAGAAAAGAGAATTTTCCGTTCAAAGTATTAGGGAAAGGTGTTTTAAATAAAGCGCTGACTGTTAAAGCTAACGCCTTCTCCGAAGGCGCAAAAGCGGCGATAGAGAAAGCCGGCGGCAAAGCGGAAATAGTTAAATAGTTCAGTTTTTATTTAAAAGAAAGGCCATAAAACGTGTTTGAATCATTCATAAATATTTTTAAAGTTCCGGATCTGAAAAAGAAAGTATTGGTCACTCTGGGCATTATTGCGGTTTATAGGATCGGCGCTTTTGTGCCTACGCCCGGGATAGATGGGATGAAGCTTGCTCAGTTCTTTGATAATATCGCCCGAACGCAAGGCGGGACGCTTTTTGGCATCATGAATATGTTTTCCGGCGGCGCTATGCAACGATTGACTATTTTCGCTCTCGGTATCATGCCGTATATATCTGCGTCCATTATTCTTCAGCTTTTGACGACCGTTGTGCCCGCACTTGAGCGGTTGGCAAAACAGGGCGACGAAGGAAGAAAAACCATCATCCAATATACCCGATACGGAACGGTAGTGCTTTCGCTTATACAGTCGTTCTTTATCGCGTTATGGCTGGAAAACCCAGCACATTTTCAAGGAATGCAGATAGTGATGTCGCCGGGGTGGGGATTTAGAATACTTACGGTAATAACGCTCACGACAGGTACGGCGTTTATCATGTGGCTAGGTGAACAGATACAGGAAAAAGGTATAGGCAATGGTATGTCGCTTATTATAACCGCCGGTATAGTGTCGCGTCTCCCAGCAGCAGTAGTGCAGTTAGTAACACTCGCGACTCCGGGAAACCGCGGTGGAGAAGCGCAGATAGATCCGTTCAAAGTCGTATTTTTGGCTTTCATGTTCATTGCCGTTGTCGTGGCAGTGGTCCTTATTACTCAGGGGCAGAGGAAGATCCCTATACAATATGCTAAACGTGTTGTTGGCAGGAAGATCTATGGAGGGCAGAGCACTTATATACCACTTAGGGTAAATCAGGGTGGTGTTATCCCTATTATATTCGCCCAATCGATCATCTTATTTCCTGCGACGATCGCCGGATTTGTGCAAAATAGGTTTTTGCAGAGCATGGCCAGTTCTTTGATGATGGGAAAACCGTTACATTATGCTATCTATTCTCTGCTTATTTTGTTTTTCTGTTATTTCTATGCCGCGATCACTTTTAATCCGATTGATATCGCTAACAATATGAAGAGGTTTGGAGGGTTTGTTCCCGGAATACGTCCGGGAAAACAGACTGCGGAATATTTGGATTTTATTATGACCCGTATAACACTGCCCGGAGCCATGGCCCTGACAGTAATAGCTATTTTGCCGGAGTTTATCAGTAACCAGATGGGCATTCCGTACCTTGTAGCTAGTTTCTTTGGTGGTACGGGCCTTCTGATCGTAGTCGGCGTAATGTTGGATACGATGAGACAGGTTGAGTCGCATCTACTTATGAGGCATTATGAAGGCTTTATGAAAAAGGGAAGAATAAAAGGCAGAATATAATGGGTAATAAAGGTTCTTTGAATATTGTTTTGTTGGGAGCCCCGGGAGCTGGGAAAGGTACACAAGCTGATATATTGGTAAAAGCATACCATTTGCCTCATGTTTCGACGGGGGACATGCTTAGAGCGGCTGTAAAAGAGGGCGGAAAACTAGGTATAAAGATAAAGACCTGTATGGATAAAGGGGAGCTTGTCCCTGACGAAATAGTGACCGCCAGTGTTGTTGATAGGATGAAAAAATCTGATGCCGCTAACGGTGTTATACTGGACGGTTATCCCCGGACATTGGCGCAAGCGGAATCGCTGGATAAAGCTTTATCTCGAGAAAAACGGAATATTTCAGCTGTACTTTATTTTAAAACATCGGAAAATGTCGTAGTTCAAAGACTTTCCGGCCGACGCGTGTGTCCGAGCTGCGGTAAAAATTATCATGTTACCAATATCCCGCCTAAAAAAGAGGGGATTTGTGACACGTGTAATATTAAATTGGTGCTTAGAGATGATGATAAACCGGAAACAGTTAAAAACCGTTTAAAGGTATACGAGGAACGCACAAAAGACCTCGTGGATTATTACAAAAAAAATGGGTTACTCAGAGAAGTCGACGGCGATTTGAGCGCAAATAAACTCTTTGAACAAATAAATACCCTTTTTAAACGGGAAGGTTTTGTTAATGACTGTTGTAACGGATAAAAGGGATATAGAAAAGATCAGGGAATCAGGTAAGATAATTCGTGAAATCTTTGAAATGATAGTCGGCAAGATCTCAGATGGTATTTCAACCGCTGAGATCGATAGGATAGTGGAAGAGTTCATTATCTTGCGTGGTGCAAAGCCTGCGTTCAAGGGCTATAGAGGCTTTCCAGCCGCTACTTGTGTTTCTCCAAACGAAGTGGTTGTGCATGGCATACCTTCGAAAAATATCATATTGCGGCAAGGAGACATAGTTAGTGTAGATGTTGGGGTCGAGAAAAATGGATTTTTTACTGACGCAGCAAGAACGTTTTCCGTCGGGAAAATAAGCGAAGAAGCAAACGCATTAGTTCGAGCTACAAAAAAAGCTTTATCGGAAGGTATTAAAGCGGCAGTTGCTGGGAACAGAATTTCTGATATATCGTTCGCGGTAGAATCAGTCGCTAAGCGCGAGGGGCTAAAAGAAGTAAGGATGTTCGTTGGGCACGGGATAGGACGTCAGTTGCATGAAGCGCCTGAGGTTCCTAACTGGGGAGAGCCCGGCAGAGGGCTGGTTCTAAAAGAAGGCTTACTCTTGGCTATAGAACCTATGTTCAACATAGGGACCAGAGAAGTAAAGATACGTCCCGATGGATGGACGGCGGTAACGGCGGACGGCGAGCTATCCGCACATTTTGAAGATACTGTCATAGTAGGTAAAGAAAAAGCGGAGATATTGACATGAGCCCAAAAGAAGAAGCGATCGTTGCCATTGGCGAGATAGTTGAATGTTTACCGAACGCGATGTTCAGGGTAAAACTTGAGAATGGACACATCGTTCTGGCGCACGTTTCCGGCAAGATGCGCATGTATTTTATACGTATTGTTCCGGGGGACAAGGTTACGGTAGAGATATCCCCCTATGATTTAACAAGAGGAAGAATAACACAAAGAGAGAAGTAAATATGAAAGTAAGACCGAGTATCAGAAAAATATGTCCTAAGTGTAAGATCGTTAGAAGAAAAGGTACAGTTCGAGTGATTTGCGTGGAACCTAAACATAAACAGAGGCAAGGGTAGAGAGCATTATCCGGCGTAATTGATTTTGTGCCGGTGATGAAAGGAGTATAAGGATAAATCATGCCAAGGATAGCAGGTATTGATATACCAAAAGAAAAAAGGATAGAAATAGCGTTAACCTACTTATACGGTGTAGGAAAAACCAGGTCCCAGCAGATATTGAAGGAGGC
Organism: Candidatus Omnitrophota bacterium; assembly: GCA_028717825.1. GTDB lineage: Bacteria > Omnitrophota > Gorgyraeia > Tantalellales > Tantalellaceae > JAQUNB01. The sequence goes on along the minus strand of JAQUNB010000097.1, from coordinate 1,330 downwards.
AGGAGTTTCTCCTGACAAGAGGGCAAAAGACTTGGACGAACATGAAGTTAACGTTATTTCACGCATAATTCAGGACGGGCTCCCGGTCGAAGGTGATCTGAAGCGCCAAGAGCAGGGAAATATCAAAAGGTTGATCGCTATCGGTACGTACCGCGGATCGCGCCATAAGAAAAATCTTCCGGTCAGGGGACAAAGAACACGGACAAACGCGAGAACCCGTAAGGGCCCGAGGAAGACAGTAGGAGCGTTTAAGGATAAGGCCGTGAGAAAGCCGGCTGAGGCCGCTTCGGGAAAAGAATAGGTTTCTAAATAAATAGTTAATCTTAAGAAAAAGAGAGGTAAAAGTGCAGAAAGCCCCAAGCGTTAGGAAAAAGAAGAAACTCATTAAAAAAGTTCCGCATGGTAAAATTTTTGTGCATTCTACTTTTAATAATACCATAGTGACCATTACGGACCTTGACGGTAAAATTTTGTGCTGGAGCTCCGGCGGATGCGTAGGTTTCAAGGGGTCGAGAAAATCTACTCCCTTTGCGGCGAATATTGCTGCAAAAGACGCCGTAAAAAAATCCAGGACTTTCGGAGTGAAAGATGTGGATATATTTTTAAAAGGTCCCGGTGGCGGAAAAGAAAGCGCCGTAAGGAGTATCAAATCTGAAGGACTGAATGTAAAATCAGTATTAGATGTTACGCCGTCTCCTCATAATGGATGCCGGCCTAGGAAAAAGAGAAGAGTGTAGTCGGCCGTTTTTACTGTGTAATTAATGCGGTCTTGTGCTTGCGAACTGGATATTAAGAAGTTAAATTAAGGAGAAATATATATGGCGAGAAGAACCACACCATCCTGTAGGTTGTGCCGTAGAGAAGAAGTTAAGTTATTCTTAAAGGGTACACGATGTGCTACCGATAAATGCGCTTTGGTAAAAAGAGCGTATTCTCCCGGACAGCACGGCAAGACAAGAAAAAGAAAATCCTCTAACTATGCTATGCAGCTGAGGGAAAAGCAGAAAGCCAAGAGGATCTACGGCATTCTGGAGAGACAATTCAAAAATTATTTTAAGAAAGCGGAAAAAGCAAAAGGGGCTACGGGTGAAGTGCTTCTACAATCTTTGGAACGCAGACTTGATAACGTTATTTATAGGGCATGCTTCGCCGGTTCACGGGCCCAAGCCCGGCAGATAGTGGGGCATAGGTTTGTAAAGGTCAATGGCAGAAGGGTGAATATCCCGTCTTTTCTGGTGAGGGTGGATGACGAAATAACACTGGGTGGAAGGGAAGAACAGCTTAAGGCTATTAGGGAAAGCGCGAAAGTCTTGGAGGGGAGATCTATCCC
>JAQUNB010000096.1 GCA_028717825.1 Candidatus Omnitrophota bacterium | reverse complement strand
AGAAGTCGACAGCAAACTGCATGACATAATGATCAAAATACACGAAAATTGTGTCCGCTACGGCAAAGAAAAAAGCGGATATGTGAACTATGTCAACGGCGCGAATATCGGCGGGTTCGTGAAAGTCGCCGACGCTATGATAGATCAGGGGTTAGTGTAAGGATATAAGTAAGATAAATAAGTGTTAGCCGAACGGGGACGTTTCACTTAAAGTGGAACGTCCCCGTTTGTTTATGGTCCGGCCCTATGCCGGAGTTTGCTCGAAAGCATCATCGATCAAACAGCTGTAAATTTTTTACCTAAGACAAAAAAATTCCGAAACTGCGCGCGGAATACCGCCTGTCCGGTATCTATAGTTGTTAACACGACATAGCATCAGTACATTTTATACTCGACAGTTAATATGCGTCATGATATACTGTTGTGAGTATTGTAATACTTTTCATACAAGTTATACTAAGCTGATCTGGAGGAGAGAAATGGGCGATTTACCTAAATTTTTCGGCAAAGTACCGGTGGGGACGAAAGGACAGATCGTTATTCCTGCGGAAGCAAGAAAGGCAATGAACATTAAGCCGGGGGATAGCGTGATCATTATTTCGGGACCGCCTCATCACAAAAGGGCGATCAGTATTTTTCCCGAAGAGGAATTCAATAAGTTCCTGAAATTTTTGGACCGCATGACCACGATCAAAAATAAATTTTCCAAGGAAAGCAAAAAATAGAATTATTACGATACGGCGAGGCGGATATATAATATTTCAAGATGCCTGAGATAAACAAACGGAGAGTAAGGCGAAACAATGAGATATGTGAAGTTTTTGGCGGTTATATCGATATTCTTATGCTTTACGGCAAGCAATGTGCGCGCGGAAGAGGTGCTTACATGGATGGAATGCGTGAAACAGGCTAAAACCAACCATCCGGATCTCGTAGCTGCCGTAGAAAAAGTGAAGCAAGCCAAGGCGACTAAAGAAGTCACTAGAAGCGCGGCGATGCCTGATATTAACGGAGACGCGAGCGAGATCACATCCAAGAACGCATCGATCAGCGGGGCAGGGTCGTCGTTACAGAATAGTTCCGGTGGTTCATCGAAAGACGCGAACACGACATATACCTATGGCGCATCCATCCAGCAATTATTATTTGATGGTTTCAAAACTTCCTATGACCTGTCTGCCGACGAGAGAAAAATAATAGCTACAAAATATAATTACGACGTAGTTTCATCTAATGTACGATTGAGGCTCCGGACCGCTTTCGCCAACCTTTTGGGCGCGCAGGAATACCTAAGAGTGACCGAAGAGATCGAGGCGCGCCGTAAACAGAGCCTTGAACTTGTCAGATTGAAGTATGAAGCAGGCAGGGAACACAGGGGGTCGCTCCTAACATCCGAGGCGGATCTGGCACAAGCAAAGTTTGACGTGGATCAGGCGAAAAGAAGCATTTATTTAGCCGAAAGACAGCTTACCAAAGAAATGGGAAGCGCGGTGTTTATCCCGGCGGTAGCTAAAGGAGAGCTCAAGGTTAAAGAAGCGGAGCGCGAGCAGCCGGACTTTGAAAAGTTGACCGAGACAACCCCTTTCCTACAGCAGCTCATAGCGCAAAAAGAAGCCGCCCGGTTCGGGGTAAGATCGGCCAAGGCGCAATTTTTCCCGCAAATATATTTTAACGGGGATGTTGGAAATACTAATGTAAATTCCTTCCCTGACAAAAATGAATGGTCGGCGGGGACGACGCTAACGCTTCCCATTTTTGACGGCGGTTATACGGTGGCGACTGTTTCGAAGGCCAAAGCCACGCTCGGTCAGGCCGAAGCGGATGAGCGCTCGGGCCGCGACAGCGTTGTCCTGACGCTGTCGGACACCTGGATAAAATTACAGGACGCTGTCGATAAAGTCGAAGTGCAGAGAAAATTCATGGAAGCGGCAAAAGAGCGCGCAAGGATATCGGATGCGGAATATTCTATAGGGCTTTCGATATATGATAACTGGATAATCATTGAGAATAATTTAGTTTCCGCCGAAAAAGCGCTCGTAACCGCAGAGAGAGACGCCATGATCGCGGAAGCCAATTGGATACAAGCAAAAGGGGGGACTTTGGATTATGATCAAGAATAAATGGTGGAAAAATTATCTTTATTTATTTGTTGTTCTAGTGATCGTAATATTTTTAGTAAGGATAAAGCATAAAACGCCTAATGAAATCGTTCAGGAAATAACCCCCTCAGTCGGTAATATCCAGACCACCATAACTTCTACGGCGATCGTTCAGCCGCAGAATAGGCTGGAGATAAAACCTCCCATAAATGGCCGCATAGATCAGATATTGGTGGAGGAAGGCGAGACTGTAAAGATCGGCCAGACACTGGCGCTTATGAGTTCTACCGAGAGAGCGGCTTTATTGGACGCGGCGCGGGCCCGCGGTCCGGAAGAAATTAAATATTGGGAAGATGTGTATAAACCAACACCGCTTTTGTCGCCCATAGACGGAGAGGTTATAGTCAGTAAAGATGAGCCGGGACAAACCGTTACAGCCAGCGATGTTATTGTGGTTTTGTCCGACCAGCTCATAGTTCAGGCGCAAGTAGACGAAACCGATATTGGGAAAGTGAAACTCGGCCAAGGGGTGGTCATAACTTTAGATGCATATCCCCAGATAGAAATAAACGGCAAAGTTGACCATATATATTATGAATCCCAGACTGTGAATAATGTCACCATTTATCAGGTGGATATTCTGCCGGAGAGTGTACCGGATGTTTTTCGTTCAGGTATGAGCGCCACCGTTACAATTATGGAAAATGAGAAAGATAATATTCTAACATTGCCGCTTGGGGCGGTAAAACGGGATAAAAACGGCGCTTATGTTCTGGTAGGTAAGACAAAAGGGAAAAAACCGGAAGAACGCAGGGTCGAGCTCGGTGTTTCTGATGAGCAAAATGTGGAGATAGTATCAGGGCTTGCAGCCGACGACAAAGTATTGATCACTACTCAAAAATATAAAGCAAACAGCGCTAAGGGCGGTACCAATCCGCTAATGCCCGCGATGAGAAGAAAATGAAGATCATAGAACTGAAAAATATACGTAAGACCTATTCTGCCGGCAAAGCGGCTGTAGCGGCTCTGCAGGGTGTGTCTTTGACTATAGAGCAGGGAGAATTTCTCGCTATCATGGGGCCATCCGGTTCCGGTAAATCCACACTTTTACATTTATTGGGTTTTTTGGACAGGCCCGATTCCGGAGAATATATTTTAGGCGGCAAAAATATAACGGGACTTACGGATAATCAATCGGCTGTTCTTAGAAATCACCTGATGGGATTTGTTTTTCAACAGTTCCACCTCTTGCCGCGGATAACTTCATTGGAAAATACGGAGCTTCCTTTAATATATGCCGGTAAACGGCACCTGCGGGAGAAGGCAATGGACAGGATAAAAGAAGTGGGGTTGTCATCAAGGGCGTCTCATAGGCCTAACGAACTTTCCGGAGGAGAACAACAGCGAATAGCTATCGCAAGAGCTCTTGTAAATGACCCGCTGATAATTTTTGCCGATGAACCGACCGGCAACTTGGATACCAAGAGCCAAAACGAGATAATGGCGGTGATCGTTGAACTTAATAAAAAAGGCAAAACTATCATTATGGTCACGCATGAAGAAGAAGTAGCGGAATATGCTAAAAGGATAATACGTATGCGGGACGGTAAGATCATCGCCGATGAAAGAAAAAAAATAGCTTTAGAGGAAAAACCCGCCCAGCCCATGAATATATCAGTGGATAATATCGTGTCCGGATCGCGGATAGATATAAAACGCGCCGAACTAGCCGATCATTTTCGACAAGCCTTTTTTTCCATTGTCTCACATAAAATGCGGGCGTTACTTTCGATGCTTGGCATCCTTATAGGCGTTGCCGCGGTAGTCGCAATGCTGGCGTTGGGGGCAGGGGCCCAAGAATCCATCAAAAAACAATTGGCTTCTTTAGGTTCAAACCTTCTGATGGTTCGCTCCGGGTCGCACCAGTTGCACGGCGTGGCGTTGGAAGCAGGGGCGATCGCGCGATTCACATTTCAGGATGTAGATATGATCGCAAAATTACCGGGTGTTCGATGTGCCTCCCCCAACGTTAGCGGCAACGGGCAGGTGGTATACGCCAATAATAACTGCAATACACAGATCCAAGGTGTATCTGTAAATTATGCCACAATGCGTGCCGCAATTCCGACGATCGGCAGATTTTTCACCGAGGAAGAAGTACGCATGCGCGCACGGGTCGCTTTGGTGGGCACAACAGTGGTAAAACAGCTTTTTGGGGAAGAGAATCCTCTGGATACGTACATAAAAATAAAACGCGTTAATTTTAAAGTAATAGGTATACTGCCAGAGAAAGGGGCCGCAGGGCCGCATGATCAGGACGACGTTGTGGTGATCCCCATTACGACAGGCATGTACCGGCTTTTAGGAAAACAATATATAGATTCAATTGACGTGGAGGTAAGCGATCTCGCTTCAATGGACGATGTGCAGGAATCGATAAAAGAACTTCTTATAAAACGTCATCATCTGGCAACGGCTAAAGACAGCCAAGAGGCTTTTGAGATCAGAAATATGGCGGATATTAAACGGGCGTTAGAGTCTACTACCAAAACCGTGGCATGGTTACTGGGGTCTATCGCCGCTATTTCGCTTCTAGTAGGGGGGATAGGCATTATGAACATAATGCTCGTTTCCGTGACCGAACGCACTAGAGAGATCGGTCTTCGAAAAGCGATAGGCGCACGCGAATCAGATATAATGGTACAGTTCTTAATAGAAGCGGTGGTAATGACGTTTGCCGGAGGCGCTCTCGGGATATTATTTGGCTCGGGAATAGCCTTGCTTCTTGCTGTTCTTGTCGGGTGGACCATAAAAGTGTCGCTCTTTTCGGTACTGCTCGCGACAAGTTTTTCTATTATCATTGGTATCATCTTCGGCCTGTGGCCGGCACAACAGGCGGCAAAACTGAATCCGATAGAAGCGCTTAGATACGAATGATCCTTAAGTAAGATGTATTCCGCTTAAAACTCAGGTCAAAACCCCGTATATAGGGCTTGACAAAAACAAAAGTTGTACTATACTATCCCATAAAGTGAAAACGTGCTGAAAATAAAAACGAAGACGTTCTTAAGAACGTCTTTTTGTTAATGTGCGTCTATCCGTGTTTTTCTTCTTATCCGGTGGAAGATATAAGAGACAACTAACCTTTGTATGCACATAGAGATACAGCCGAAGGGTGCCCTTCGGAGGTTTTATCTGAAATAAGGAAAAAGATAGTTTATGACACCAGAAATAACACTTCTACTTATTGTTCTTGTGCCGGTCGCCGGGGCGCTTATACTACCTTTAATAGGCAGGATATCATCCGGTTTTAGAAATTTTATCGCACTTTGCTTTATTTTAACTTCGTTTGTCCTGTCGGCAAGCATAATGCCGGCTGTTCTAGCCGGTAAGACCATAATCATAAGTAAACAATTAGCCGCGGGGTTCAATTTTGTTCTTATCGCGGATAGTTTAGCGATTTTTATGGCGCTTGTTTCCTCTATGATAAGCGCTGTGATCATCTTTTATTCTTTCGGGTATATCAGCCACTATGATAATCAAAACGAGTACTATTGCATGGTGACGTTGTTCCTCGGGGCGATGATGGGGCTCGTCTTTTCAGCGAACCTTATCCTCCTATA
>JAQUNB010000095.1 GCA_028717825.1 Candidatus Omnitrophota bacterium | reverse complement strand
CCGTCCCTACTTCTACGGGAAGATCCCGCGAAGACGGGTCGAAAAACTATGCTACTTTATGTATTCTTCCACTTTCTCAGCTTCCACAACCTTTGTAACGGGCGCTTGTTTCTGAACGACAACCTGAGATTGGGTCTGTGGTACCGTTTTTGCGACCATTCCACATTCTTCGTCCTTATCGGCCCCATAAGTCTCAACGCCTATGTCAACACTGATAAGCGTTCTTTCGGTATTTCTTGGGGTTGCGGATTCAGCCGGGGGCTGCCCCTTCAGATACCCGCGGTTTCCCTGTACGGTCTGATCAACCCGTTCTTTTTTGAACGTGTAGACCTCAACTGCCGTACACCCTGTTAACAAAAAACTCCCGATTATAACAAGACCTAACCATTTACACATTTTAGCCCCCTTTTCGATATTTTTTTAAAAAACCATAAGTTACAAATATGATTTAAAATTTATTTTTCACTTTTTATTTTTGTGACCTTTATCCCCAGATCCCTAAGCTGTTCTTCCGTTACTTCCGTAGGCGCCCCCGTAAGCAGGCACGTCCCCTTCTGTGTTTTTGGAAAAGATATAACCTCGCGTATGGATTGGTCTCTGGTAAAAAGTGTTACAAGTCTATCCAATCCGAAAGCGACACCGCCATGCGGCGGAGGCCCGTAATTAAAGGCTTCAAGGAGAAATCCGAACTTAACCGCACACTCTTCCTTGGTAAGACCCAATATATCAAATATTTTTTGTTGGATATCCCTGTCGTGTATCCTTATGCTTCCCGAGCCTATTTCGCTTCCGTTAAGAACAAGGTCATAGGAATTGGACCTGATCTTGTCCAGCTCATTCTTTTCGATAAGTTCCATATCTTCCATTTTGAAAGACGTAAAAGGATGGTGTTCCGACACCCATTTGGATTCGTCTTTATTGAACTTGAAGAGCGGGAAATTTACTATCCACAAAAATTGCAGTTTATTCTCGTCGATCAATCCTTTTTCACGGCCTATCTTCAGCCTTAAGGCACCTAACGAGCTATAAACCACATCTCGGGTGTCAGCAACCATAAATATCATATCGCCCGGCGCGGCTTGTGTTTGTTGGCGGATCATCTCCAATATCTCCCGTGAGAAGAATTTCGCGATCGGAGAGACCAATTCACCGTTCTCAACTTTGAAATATGCGAGCCCTTTTGCCCCATATTCACCCACAAAAGCCGTAAGCACATCTATATCTTTGCGACTTATAGTGCCATACCCGGGTGCGGCAATGGCCGCGACCTTGCCGCCGGAGGAAGCGACTTCTTTAAATATTTTAAAGTCGCTCTTAGCGCCCAATGCCGTAATATCATGGAGACAAACATCAAAACGCGTGTCGGGTTTATCGCTCCCGTATTTTTCCATAGCTTCGTAATAATTCAACCTCTGAAAAGGTATTTTTAGTTCACGGCCCAGTATTTTATGAACGAGTGATCCAAAAAACCGTTCGCATACGCCGAATATGTCCTCCTCTTCCACAAAAGACATCTCGATATCGAGCTGAGTGAACTCGGGCTGCCTGTCAGCCCTCAGGTCTTCATCTCTAAAACAACGCGCTATCTGGTAATATTTTTCGAGGCCCGACACCATAAGCAGTTGTTTAAAGAGTTGAGGTGATTGCGGGAGGGCGTAAAAACTTCCTCTTGTCGTTCTTGAAGGCACGAGAAAATCTCTTGCTCCTTCCGGAGTGGATTTTGTGAGCATAGGCGTTTCAACGGAAACAAAACCTTCTTTATCAAAAAAATCCGTAATAAAACTATATACTTTGTGTTTCATCTCAAGTTTTTTCTGCATTACCGGTCTTCTTAAATCCAAATATCTGTACCTAAGTCTGACATCCTCCGAGACGGTTATGTCATCTTTTACTTCAAAAGGCAGCGTATCTGCCTTTGACAATACTTCTATCTTGCTTACCTCGATCTCGATCTCGCCAGTGGCGATCTTAGGGTTGATCGTACCTTCCGGCCTTCTTGTAACCTTACCGGTAACCTTTACGCAATATTCATTCCTAAGTTCGTGCGCCTTTTGATGGACATCTTTATTTTTTTCCGGATCGCAGACTATTTGTGTCACGCCATGTTTGTCCCTAAGATCCATAAAAATTATTTCTCCGTGATCGCGCCTCGACGCGACCCATCCCGCAAGACAAACTTCCGCCGATATGTTCTCAGCCATTAACTCACCGCAATTATGTGTTCTTAGCATGCTAACCTTTCGTGTTTTCTAAAAATCCGCACGGCCCCTAACTTAGTTCTTCTCTGACCTTTTTTACTACCTCGTCAAATGATAAAGTTTCCTGCGCGCCGTCCGTCATATTTTTTAAAAGCATCTTCCCGTTCTTCTTTTCTTCTTCACCCAAGATCACAATATATTTTCTATTTTCTTTATTGGCTTTTCGCATCTGCCCTTTAAAGGACCTGCCGGTAAGGTCCGTTTCACAGGGGATGCGTTCTTTTCTGAACTGGCCCGCCAGATAAAACGCGTCCAGTTTAAGATCGTCACCCACCGGAACTATTAAAATACCTTTGTTTTTTTTGGGAATATCCTTTTCATCCAGACAAAGAAGCAGTCGTTCGACGCCTACGGCATATCCTGTCGCGCCCGCTTCCGGACCGGACATCTCTTTGCAAAGGTCGTCATATCTCCCGCCGGCCGCTATCGCATCCTGAGCGCCCAGAGAAGGATGCGTCACTTCAAAAACGATCCCGGTATAATAGTCTAACCCTCTTACAAGATCTTTTTTTTCGGAAAAAGGTATTTTCAGGTCTTTAAGAATATTTTTTAAAGCCGTGTATCTCGCCGAACAATCATCGCATAAACTATCCAACATAATGGGCGCGTCCTTTACCGCTTTTTTACAATTCTCGTTTTTGCAGTCAAGAACACGCAGAATATTTTTGTCCGCTCTTCTTACGCAGTCCGGGCAAAAAGAAGAAATTTTTTCTTTCAAGTATGACGCGAGTTTCTCTTTATAGACCTTGCGATCCTTTTGGCAGCCGAGCGAATTGATAAGTATGGTAAAACCTTTGACACCAAGCTCGGATAAGAGTTCATTGAGGTTTGAGATAAGTTCCGCATCCACTACGGGGTCTTTGCCGCCGATCATCTCGGCGCCGATCTGGTGGAACTGCCTGAGACGGCCCTTTTGGGGTCTCTCGCCCCTGAACATGGGGCCGACATAAAACAGCTTAACTACATCCTGCAAATTGGCCCATCCATGTTCGATATAGGCCCTAATGATAGATGCCGTACCTTCCGGGCGTAAAGAAATGCTTTTACCACCGCGATCGAGCAGTGTGTACATTTCCTTTTCAACGATATCGGTATCTTCACCGATACTCCGGGTAAAAACTTCGGTCTCTTCAAGCATAGGGGTCCTGATCTCTTCATAACCGAAAACACGGAATATCTTTCTGGAACGGTCTTCCAGCCAATTCATTTTTTCAAGCGTCTCGGGAAGCAGGTCTGGCATTCCCCTGAGAGCTTTATATTTCGGATCACAAGCCACTTTTAGCCTCTATTTGTTATTGGAACGATAATTTTACTTGCTGTCCTCAACGTCCACTTTCATCTTCATGCCCGCTTTAAAAGAAACTACTTTTTTATTCGGTATAGTAACACTCGAACCTGTTCTCGGGTTCCGGCCAACCCTTCCTTTTCTGGTTTTGACCTTAAAAATACCGAAATTACGGAGTTCTACCTTTTCCCCTTTTTGCAGACCTTCTGTTATTAGATCGAAAGTTCGCTGGACGACTTCTTTGACATCCACCTGCTTCAAGGCTGTATCCTCCGCAACCTTCATTATAATATCTTTTTTCGTCATCTAACTCCCTCCTTTATTTTTCCTTCCAACAAGCGATTGCGCCCCATACTATGTTCTTGACCAAATATATAAGTGGTTATATTATCACTACTTATGTCACATGTCAATCACGATAAAACCGGTAAAAATCATTAGATTTATTTTGTAAGGAACTTTATATTTCCTGTCCCGACCACAGCCTCAATATCCCCTACCAGCTCGTCACAGGGGGAAACATAAAGTTCTTTATCTATTGCGAGCCGTATCTTCCGGCCTCCCGGCGAAGCAAGCTCAACGTAAACAGGGGTCTTACCCTTATGCTTGCCCAGCGTATTTCTTACCCTCTGCATCATCGTTTGTTCCAGCCCGGCGGTCGACATTTTTATCACAACCGATTTGGTGAACTTCTCTTTTACCTGTTCCAACGGTATTATCTCTTCTGCTATGATCTTAGGTTCTTCCTCACGAAGGTTTAGCCGTCCGCGAATGTAAAGCATATTGTCTTCCTTGATAAGCTCCGGAGTCTGCCTGTATGCCTTTGGAAACACCAAGACTTCAATAAAATTATCCAGATCCTCAAGCGTAACAATAGCCATTTTTTCCGCTTTTTTCCGTGTCACCGTTATCTTCGCCTTATTGACAATCCCACCTATCAGGACTTCCTGTCCATCCGGCAAATTGGAAAGTTCCGAGATCTTGCAGCTTGAATATGCGCTAAGCAGTTTTTCGTATCTTGTTAAAGGATGTTTCGTAATGTAAAAACCCAGCATCTCCTTCTCATTGGTGAGAAGCTCGTGTTCCGGCCATTCCGGTATTTCAGGGACATCTTTGAAATCATTTTTAAAGCTGGTGTCAGATTCATTGTCATCAAAGAAGGAAAATTGTCCGATATTCCTGTCACGGTTGGTCTTTGCGGCCATATTAAGGACTTTGTCCAGCATCGCCATTGCCTGCGACCGAAATATATTGGTCAAGTCGAAAGCGCCGCACTTAATTAAACTTTCAAAAACTTTTCTGTTGACCGACCTTAAGTCAACTTTTTGAGCGAAATCGTAGATCGACTGGAATTTACCACTTTTTTGCCGGGTATCTATTATATTCTCGGCCGCAGCGTCGCCGACATTCTTCACCGCCGACAGGCCGAACCGTATGTCTTTGCCCACAACCGTAAAATCCTTAAAACTTTCATTGACATCGGGAGGAAGTATGTCGATATTCATCCTTATGGACTCGTTAATATAGTCGGCGATCTTGTCGGTATTATTTTTTTCACTTGCCAGAAGCGCGGTCATAAACTCGACCGGATAGTTCGCCTTTAGATATGCCGTTCGGTAGCTTATCATGGCATAGGCGGCGGAATGGGATTTATTGAAACCGTAACCGGCGAAGTATGCGATAAAATCCCAGATCTTTTGCGCGGTATTCAGGTCAACACTGTTCTTTTTGCAGCCATCCAAAAATTTTAACTTGATCGCATCAAGTGCTTCGGGTATTTTTTTACCCATGACCTTTCTTACATTATCCGCTTCAGCCATGGAAAACCCGGCAAGCATCGAGACTATCTGCATTACCTGCTCCTGAAAAACAATAATACCGTATGTCTCTTTAAGTATGGGCTCTAGCGCCGGGTGGTCATATTTGACTTCTATTTCGCCCTGTTTTCTTTTGACGAACTCATCAAGCATACCGCTTCCCATGGGCCCGGGCCGATATAAGGCAAGAATGGCTATTAGGTCCTCGAATTTTTCGGGATGTATCTTGCGCAGAAGATCCCTCATCCCACTCGATTCAAGTTGGAACACACCGCTTGTTTCAGCGTTGCAAAAAAGCTCAAACGTTTTCTTATCTTCGAGAGAAATATGCTCGATGTCGATCTCTTCCGAACGTGTTCTTTTCACGATCTTC
>JAQUNB010000094.1 GCA_028717825.1 Candidatus Omnitrophota bacterium | reverse complement strand
AGGAAGGCATTTTGCCGGAAAACAGAGCGCAAAAAATAATGGAAGTACGGCCATTGTTAGGGGTTATGATAAGAAAGATCTATCAACAAATGGGCGACGAAAAACGCACGACCGGCGAAGAGCTTTTAAAACGAGCAGACAGCATAAAAGAGAACATGCTGAAAATATTGGAACACTACCAAGAACGAGATAAAAGAAGAATCGAAAGAATGCAGCGTGATATGGAAGAGCTATATAAAGAAGGAAAAACAATGCAGGGAGAAGCAATCGCAGTTTATCAAAAAGCGATAGGATTTTTCCATCCGGGACAAAAGCGGACCAAAAGAGAAACGAACGAATATGTTTTGTATGAAAAATTGATCGAACTCTCAAAAGCATTGGCCATGACGGAAGAGAGAGAACGATATAACTGGCGCGTGTTACAGGATTATTTTAGTAGATTATCAAGAAAATGTTTGCGGATAGCGCACTTGCTGAGGGCAAATCTCTATAACGACAGGGCGATCAGGTTTTACGAAAGATCACAGGAGCACATAAGAACGCTGCACTCTTGCGGCATAGGAGGCATTCTCGGGGTGAGCGCGCGGCTTGATATCCCGGCCATACGCGCGGAACAAGGTTGGTACGAAATGGCGCGCGATGAATATTTGCTGCTTACGGATAAGCTTTTTCTGCACGACCTAGCTGCCGGCGCCAATAAAGACCCCCTTGGAACGTGGGATGCGATAGTGGCCACTACTCTTACACGCGCGATAAAAGGATATTTGGTGATGGACTACTTATGCAATAAAGCAATTACGCCAAAGAACATAAAAGAGGAACAAAAGGCATATGAAACAACGCTGGAGGAATACGAAAAACTGTTTATGCAGAAAGACGGAATATACGGTATTACAAAAACCGGAGAAAAAGTATGTATAAAGAGAATGGATGTTTTGAAAGAAAGGATAAATGCCGTTGAGTTTTCTGCCAAACACCTCGCAAAACACAGGAAAATAGACATTTACAGACACCCCGACCTTAGCTTTATTATAAAGGTGTTGAAGGATTTCTCGGTTAATGCGGGCAGCAAGAACATTAGGTATTCGGCCAAAGAATCCATGGCAAGTTATAAATTGGCTCACGAGAGACTGGGGGGTCTTGTCGCGCCATTCGACATCATGGATATGGAAATACGTGTTATAGAGAACGGAAAAAAGAAAAAGAAAACATTAAACAATGCGATCATTTCCGAGAAGGTGACAAAACACGATCTAAAAAAACAAATACGGGATGCAATAATCGAAGCGAATGTCGGGACCAGAGAAGAGCGGGCCGCGAAGCGCAAAAGGGCCATAAAACAAATAAAACAATATATACAGGAAATGTTCGTGATCGATCGCGCCATAATCAATAGAGGTGTATTTTTGCCCAACGTTGTTTTCGGTAATTTTGGGATCACACGGGATAACACCATGGTATTGGTTGATATGGGCTTATTAACAGAAGCCGATCTCGAAAAAATAAAAACAGACAAAAATCTGACAACAATACGAGGAAATGCACACAGGGTCAATTATGCCTTTATCGACGGGCTTAAATTTTGGGGGCTAAAAGACGAAGAAATAGAGGATATCAAGAAAACATATGATAGAGAAAGCGGTGTAGACGCAAATTTATTAGAAGATAAAGAGAGAGAAGGTATGAACAGCGTATCTGACAGAAAGATAGGGTATGCCGACATCGATAGATTAAGCGTTTATTCCAGAAAAGACGGGAAAGTCGTTCCGGTAAAATTTATCACGAAACCATCGACTGAAGAAGAAAAACAACAACCGGAACGAAAGAGGCAAACTCTGTCAGATAATGATAAAATTCACGAAATAAGCCAGGCAACCCATCGTACGAAAGTAACCGCGGAGAGATATTTACACGACAAAGCCGTCCCGATAGACGCGACCATCGATGTATCGTTAATTTCCGGCACACACACATCATATGATATCGATAATCTTGCGGAGGTGATCCTTAAATACATCAAAATGGACAATGTGAATTTCGTGCTTGAGGTGCCCACGTTCGTTAACAAAACAAACCATGATAAAAAAATGACATTTCCGGAAGAAAAACTTAAGAAACACATTGCCGACAAAGCAAAAAGGGCGGAAATAATCGATCAACTCAAAAACAGAATAAGAGAAAAAGCACTGTTATTCGGGATAACGGATATAGAAAATGTGTTACGGCAACGCATCACATCCGAAAAACGGGCAGGAGCCGTAGAGATCGCGATAATGGCCAAATCTTCGCTGAGATGGCTTGAGTCGGAAATAGCGGCCGATAAACTTATTACGCTTGCGCCGAACCAGTATCCGGTGGCGCTTGACGATACGGAGAGCGAGGACCCGGGAAATATCGCGGTCAAAAATTTCTATACGGCATTCGCTATAGGAATGGCCGAGGCGGCACTTGTGATAGCGAAAAGTAACGGCGAAAAAGAGCTCGCAACGGTATGGCTGGACGTGCAGGAAAGGCTTGAAATGATATACTCGCAGATCCTCGGAGAAGAAAAAGGTCATATTAAATTCGACGAAAAAGACCTAAGGAATATCATAGGGGGATCTTCCGTTGCAAGAATGTCTGTGGCGATAGATCTAGCCCTATTGCCGATCACAAAGATCCGCATCGAAGAACAGGTCACAACCAGGGCGGCACATGAAGCGGTGGTGCAGAGCCTGTAAAGAAATGTTATTCACAAAAATAGGACCAAAAATTACTTTATGTGTGAAAAATTCATAACGAATATAAAAGATGCAAAAATAACTAAAGTAACGGCCCTGGCAGTTTGTTCTGTCTTTTTGTTTCAACAGATCCTCTTGGCCGAAGGTGCCGAGAAGATTCCACAGGCGGGATTTCTTCATAACGGGACTCAGGGGAAAGAGATTTTTCCTGAAAGTATAGACTTCCCCGCCGGGATTGCACGCAAATATGGCGCCTATAAAGGAGAGAATGGCGACCTTGTTATCAATGTGCAGGATGCGCATGGCTCGCTTTCCGCCCAGCATTCCATTGTTGATATGCTGGAATTATTGTCCAAGGATTATGATTTGGAGTTTGTCTCGGTAGAAGGAGCAGCGGGGTATATTGATACTTCTCTTTTAAGGACGTGCCCGGATAAAAAAATAAGACGCGGAACCGCGGATTTTCTGATGTCCAAGGGTATTATGAACGCCGGAGAATTTTTTACCATAACGAACGATGAAAAAGAAATCCTTCTTTATGGCGCAGAAGATGACAAGCTTTATCAAAAGAACCTGAATGTTTTTAGACAGGTTTTTGAGATAGGAGAGGCGCTGATCCCAGGGCTGGAAACCGAGATCGCGGCGGTAGAGAAACAAAACGACGCAGTTTTTAATGAAAAGCTCAAAAGATTCAACGACAAAACAAAGGCCCACAGAGAAGGCACACTCGGCTTCAGGGAATACTGGGCCGGGATCTTGGATCATGGTATCGCTAAAGCACAGGACGATAATACGCAATTAAATATTTTATCCAGAGTAATTGAACTTGAAAGAAAAATCGATTTCGATAAGGCCAACAAGGAAAGAGAAACACTTGTTGGAATGTTAATGGACAATTTGAAAAAGGAAGAACTTAAAGAATTTATTCTTAAATGCGTCACATTTAAGGAGAAAAAAATATCACCAGCATTTTTTCATTCTTTTCTCATCAACCTTGCCGAAGGGAAGGGGATAGACACAAAAGCTCTTGCCAGCCTGCATAAGTTTTCGAAATATAGGACCATGTATGAAGCGATTGATATTTTTAGGGCTCAGGAGGAGATGGAAGTAGCGGAAGAATTGATAGCGGAAAAGCTGTGTCAAAGTGACAGGGAAAAGGAACTTCTCGCATTAGAGAAGATTCTATATTTGATAAAACGGACGCTTAGCATTCAAGCTTCAAACAGGGAAATTCGCATATTGAAAGAAAGGATCAACCAGTACACACCCGATTACATAAATGATTTAGTGCAGAATAAAGCTCTTACGACAGGAAAAGAGATCGAAAAAAGCATTTCAGGGGCAAAAGAAGCGCTTGGTTTCTATGAGGATGCCGAAAAAAGAAATAACGCCATGATTAATAACACTCTGCGCCTCATGCGCAAAGAACACAAAAAAGTGGCTGCTCTCATATCTGGGGGATATCATTCGGAGGGGCTTGCGGAACTCTTGCGCAAAAACAAGGTCTCCTATCTTGTAGTTTCACCGCAGTTTGAAGAAGGAAAAGAAAGACCATATATAACCATCCTGACGGGAAAAAAGGACCTTTATGATCAAATAAAAAATCTAAAGGAATACAAAATTTCTTCATCGGGCTGTTTTTACGCGGCACAAGGCGACTTGACGAAGTTGGGGGACGGACTCTATTTTGCGCTTGCAAGCGCAAGATTAAAAGGAGAAGAAGCTCTTAAGGTTCTCAAGAACGAATGGATCAGCGCCTATGAAATAGCATATCTTAACGCTACAAATAATAAAGAAAGAATGCAGGAAATGGGATTTTGCCCGGTTAACCCGAAGGAATTCAAAAAACGCATGCAGGATGATTTGGATGTAATAAAAAAGGGGACAAAAGTTTTTGTTCTTTTAAACGGAGAAGCGGTTTTTGCGGCGCAGGAACTGAACGGCCGGGAGGTTGTCCAGATCAATATTCCGGAGGAAGAAAAGAAACGGATAAAAGATAAAAGCGGAATAAACAAAGGTGCTGTTGATAAGGAAGCCCCATACCAGAGACAGTCACGGGATCTTCAAGAGCAAGGGTTGTTATATCGTGTGTATGGAGAAAAAATACCACAGAACCTTCTTGAAGAGATAGCACCTTTCGTAAAAAAAGAAAAAGAAGAACAACCATCGCATGTTCCGTCATATTTACACGCTTTATTTCTTGCGCAACATATAGACGGAGCAAGGATCGTCGGAACGCGAGATGCAAGGAATAAATCGGAGAAAATTAAATTCCCGCCAAATGCATCTTTTCTTACGGGTTCTTTGTATCAGTATCAATCGAGCAGCTGGCTTACATATATGCAATTTGGGGGCCTTCACGTCGCGGTTCACCCATCAGCCTATAAAAGGAATGAAAAAACCGATCCGGACTGTATTTTGTTTGTCGAAACAACATGGGAAGGCCTCGAAAAGACCCTTATGAGATATATGGGGGGGACATCATGGAAACCTTTTGACGAATGGTTTTCTTTTGCGAAGGTCACGGATAAGGACGAGGAAAAACTAATTTCACGATTTGTTAAATACGTACCTACGCGCAGCCGTGTGGATGATAAAAAAGGGATTAGGGTTTTTACTAACGTAGAACCGAATGAACTTAAGGATTTTGTCATTAAAAGGCGATGGATGGGGCCGCGTATGCCGCATTCGGATGATACATTGTATGAAGATGTAGAACTTTTTGTAATGTCGGTAACAGGAAGGGCTTTGCCGCGATATTTCGGTCCGTTTACAGGTGTTTTGTCCGAACTGGAAAGCAACGCAAAAATTCGCGGGAAAGGGTTAAGTGACTGGCAAATGTTTTTATATGAGTGCAAAGACAAAGAAGGGCAAACGCGGTGGTTTTTCAGGTATCGGTTGTTTCAAGACGGCATTTCAGAGACAAATGAACGCGGGATCACTCATCCGCTTGATCATTGGTCCCGCCTTGCGATCAATGCGATAAGTGCGGCACGATTTAAAGCAAAGCATCTATTTTTGCAGGGCGTAGAAAACAAGGAGAGAGGCGATATCCCTGTTGTAAGAAAACTCGGGAAAC
>JAQUNB010000093.1 GCA_028717825.1 Candidatus Omnitrophota bacterium | reverse complement strand
TCATCGTCGGTCTGGATATATTTGGCGTGTTCGGCCTCAACAGTGTGCAACCCCCCTATACCTGAACCGATATATACACCGGCTTTCTCCAGTGTGATCTTCTGAAGGTCCAAGCCGCTATCCGCTATGGCCATCTTTGCCGCCGCTATCGCAAATTTAACGAACGGATCTAAACGTTTAACTTGTTTAGGATTTATATATGCCGCAGGGTCAAAGTTCTTGACCTCCGCCGCGATCTGAGATGAAAACGGACTAGGGTCAAAAGCGGTTAAGCGGGCAACACCCGTCCTTCCCTCTATACAGGAGTCCCAAAAATCTTTGACATTGTTCCCTACGGGAGTGACTGCTCCAACTCCCGTAAGGACTATTCTGCGTTTGGACATTATTGATTAAATTTTGGTAGGTTAAAGTTTTAAGCTGAATTATTATTGTTCAGCAATTTTCTCCTCAATATATTTTATCGCTTCCCCGACTGTGGTTAGTTTTTCGGCGTCTTCGTCGGGAATTTCAGCTCCAAACTCTTCTTCGAGGGCCATAACTAATTCTACGGTATCCAAAGAATCGGCACCAAGATCATCGATAAATTTAGCATCATCCTTAACTTCTTCGATCTTTACACCTAGTTGTTCCGCCACGATTGATCTGACCTTTTCCGTCACTTCAGACATTTTTCCTCCTTTGCATGCATCCTTTTTAGGATTAAATCCGTTATCTTTACTTTAGTTTAATACCCACTGAATCACTTTTATATCAATATCCCTGACAAGATCCGCCCTTTACATCACCATTCCGCCGTCTACCTGCAGAACCTGTCCAGTTATATACGATGAATCACTACTGGCAAGAAACAACGCTAACCTTGCCACATCTTTCGCCTCGCCCATCTTCCCTAATGGAATGAGCTTAAGCAAAGTTTCTTTTATTTCACCTTGGAGTTTATCGGTCATATCGGTTTGTATAAAACCGGGTGCTATCGCATTGACGTTGATATTCCGCGAACCGAGCTCTTTGGCTACTGACTTTGTCAAAGCTATGAGGCCGCCCTTGCTGGCGGAGTAATTCGCTTGCCCCATATTCCCCATAATACCTATAATAGAAGCCATATTTATGATCTTGCCGCTTCTATTCTTCATCATGGGCCGACTTACAGCCTTTATACAGTTAAAAGCACCTTTGAGGTTTACGTCTAACACGGCATCCCATTCCTGTTCGGACATCCTCATGACAAGATTGTCTCTGGTAATGCCTGCATTGTTGACAAGTATATCTAAACTGCTAAAATTGTCAAGGACTTTCTTAACAAAATTCTGGACATCTTCTTCTCTGGTTACGTCGATTTTCGCGGCGACAACTTTACGCCCTGTCGTCTTTTCGATTTCACCCTTGGTAGCCGCGAGGGCTTCCTCATTAACATCGCAGATAGCTAGATTGGATCCCTCCGAAGCGAAGAGCATGGCTATTTCCCTGCCTATACCGCGGGCCGCGCCTGTTATCATGGAAACTTTGTTTTCCAGTCTCATTTTTACCTCCGGCAAAAAATTAATCCAAATTCCGAACTA
Organism: Candidatus Omnitrophota bacterium; assembly: GCA_028717825.1. GTDB lineage: Bacteria > Omnitrophota > Gorgyraeia > Tantalellales > Tantalellaceae > JAQUNB01. The sequence continues at coordinate 4,256 of JAQUNB010000093.1, read as the reverse complement.
GATTTTAACAATTATACATGATTTGTCAAGGAAATTTCTCGAAAGAACACATCTGAGAATTAACAAGATTTTTATGATAACCGCTAAATATAACATAAAAGGATGGGGCTCTCCTGTCGCCCCATCCTTTATAAACAACATATCCTGTATCTAGTTCAATGTTACTATGCGAATAGTACTAGAAGTTCCTGATTAGCGTTCAAATCCGTTATATCATTATCTTGAAGTCCGGACATTGGAGGCAACATAAAAACTACTCTCTTAGCAAAATTCGAAATATCATCGATTTCAGGCGAAGTCTTACCAGTTAAAACAGTATACATCTCCTTGAGCGATAATAAATCATTGTTATAATAAGCTCTTAATGCTCCCAACATACCTTCAAATTGTCTGAACTGCCCAAGTTCACCTTCGAAGATCAAGCCTTTCACATCCTCATTGGATAACTTTTCCAATATCTCAGCGTTGGGACAGGCCACCAACGGCACACCTCCCTGTTGCTTTACTTCCAGGGCTTTTGGAACGATATCCGATGGTTCCTCCACCAATATGATCCGTTCACAACCTTTGGATTTTACCAACGATTGAGAAATTTTTTGGACCATATTCCATTGAGAAACAGGCACCATAGACTTAGGAACAATAAGATATAAGATCTTGTTTTCTGATAACGACGGAGCCATTGTCAGATTTTTCATGTGTATCTTTTCGGATATGATCTTAATTATCCCAGCTTTAACGACAGGGACTCTCTCGGCCGGAATATCGGTTTCCTTAAGATCCTTAACCCTTTCACAGATTTCCTCTATATCTTTAACTTCCAGCCCACTTACCATATTGCTTATACCGTAAGCTAACGGATCAGTCGATTTGCGAGTATCCTTGTTCAAAACTTCGAGCATTCCCACTTGCTCCAACAGAGCAAGCGCTTCGGCAACGGCTTTTTTAGAGATTGACCAACCGTCTTTCTCATTCGAACACCATTCATTTACATTATAGTTAGTTATAGGTTTTCCCTCACTAAACGTATCTTTATGTTTGAAAATATTAACAATGATCTCTGCCAAAGATTCTTTGCCTTTTAAATTTGGAACTTCGATCTCTTCTGTTTGAGCGATCTTTTCCTCTATTTTCTGTTTACGTAATATTAAATCTGTGACTTTTGAGTTACGCCCTTCTTCTCTGGCAGAATCAATAACCTCTTCCATAATATTTTTGATCTCGACCAATGAGCGCAGACGTATCCATTTCATGAACCTTTCGCCATCAGCAAGAGTACCCAGAAACGAGAGCTGCTCCTCAGACAACCCCTTCGTATCCAAAAAAGTAATATCCTCTATAACCTTTGATCCCTTATCTGCGTACCCCCATAAACGCAACCCTGTTATTCTGCCACGTTCATCTCTCTTAAAGAAGGTCAATATTGCCCCTCTGTCGGCATAACCTTCAGATAGTTCGTAATCAATGAGGAGGACGCCGCTTCCCGTGTCCGGAAAAACATTAGCCATGGGCAAAGGTGTTTTCGTGGAATTAAACTTCCCCCGCTCGTTATGCCCGATTATCATTAGAAAAGATACAGGTCTGGCAGAATATCCATCGACGGGAAATCCCATTATTTCATCCCCTAATCCGACCGGACCACCCGCATCTATGAACTCTTTAACCGCAACCGCTTTGGCAGATGCCAATTTGTCCGAATACCAACTATTAATAATAGTAAAGGCTTCCCCTAGCTCCTCCCATAATTTTTTTCTAAAAGCCATCGAATCTGGAATAGTTGTCAGGTCTTCAAAGAACATTCTTATGTCTTCCTGCATAAGCTCAAGCGCAGGGAGCCCTTGAAGCCCTTTATACTTCACATCGATCTTTTTTTCCTTGAAATCAAAAGGCAATACGGTATGTGTATGTAAATTGCCTAAAATATCCACATAAAAAAGTCTGAAATTTTGAAGTTCCCATAAAGCTCTCTCTATAATCCCCGGATCCCTATGGTAATTAGATAGATCAACTATCTCAAACTCTATAGGCGCAATATCAAGATTATACTCTTTGTTCAGTCTGGCTATTTTTTCATTTCGATCCTTGATCTGTTCACCAAGATATTCGAGAGTAACTTCCAACATTTTTGGCAATTTGTGTTCATCTTTCCGCACATAATCCTTGTTATTTTTGTTTATCTCATTTTCACTTCTTATCGCGGCATTCTGTTTTTTCAGACGTTTCATTTCTCCTTCATTTTTTGTTCTTTCCGAAGCGAGATCCAATCCGTCCAGAGTGGGTATGCCATGCGCCCTTAATATCGTATTAACTCTCTCAATCTGCCTATTAAACTTTTCTTCATTAACTTGGTCTATTTCAACATTACCCCATCCGGCATGGGCAAACGCTTCCTTGGCCCAGTACCCAATATGATGATTCTTTAGATCCTTGTTGCTATAGTCGAATTCCCTGGAAATTTTATCTTTCACCATCGTTTCTAGCTCAAAAGCGGTTTCCGGTTCCGTTTTTTTTAGTTCTTCTATAAGCTCATCCCTTATTTTACCGACTATACGCATGAAAAAGTCATCCCCCATGGCATCTTTCATCGGCTTTAAGGCTTTGTTTTTGAATTCAAAATCGCAAAGTTCATTCTTGAGCGCCGCGTCTAGATCATTAACTTTCATATTACCTATAGCACCAAGTGAAACCTGTCCGGCTATAATTTTGACCATTTTAGGGCTTAAAAGCTCTTCCCTTATCCCGTCAAAAAACACATGTATAAGTAAAACACCCCAGCTTCTCCACATATCGTGGTTCCCTGAAAAATGTTTTAATTTTTTTGTTTTGGATAGCCATTGAACGAGTCTAAATGATCCTATGGGATCCATCCCTCTATCCGCCTTATCATTAAATCCCACAAAACGCGCATCAATAGCCTCTAGGACTATGCCATTTTCTGCAAGCATCCTTTCAAGGTCATCAACATTATTGATCCTGTTATAAACATCTGCCTCAAGCCCCGCCGCAAACCCCAGCAAGGATGTCGCTCTTCTCTGACCGGCATGTATGTCTTGCATAGTAACAACCATTGGGAGTGCCCCGCTACCCGGCGTTTCCAATTCTTTGTCTATCTCACCTACGAACCATTCAAGTTCATCGATCCTTCTTTCCTTTGCTGATATATCCAACATTAGGTTCATGATAAATCTTGTATTTTTGTTAACCAGAATGGAATACCTGCTGCCGACGCTTGACAATAAATTAGCGACTCTTCTGACATCTTCGGCAGATATACAATCACCTGAGGCGTTCAGATCCAGAGATGTTCTGTTTAAGATCAATCTTATTATGTGTTGTTCGGTAGAAAAATTTTTCTCATCAAAGGTCGCAAGGCAAAACTTCAGTCTATCACCTAATGATAACCTGTAAAGTTTATGTTTGCCATATATTGTATACGCTGTTTCTTGGAGCTTTGTCTGAAAAAGTTGTACATCTGATCGCGAGTTCAACACATGTGGATCATCTTGGATTTCAGGCCCTTTTTTCCATTCATTGATCTCCTCTATTGCGTTTTGAAGAGAGGACTTCTCCTCCTCCGAAGAATAATCTCGCCCATCTATTGCGTTCAAATCAACAAATCTTCGATTTTTTATATCGATTTGTTTATCAGTTCTAAAATAAATTTTTTGGACTAGGATATTTATGTCAGCATCATTTAGGCTGTTATTAAGATATTTCTCATAAGTTCCGTTAACGAGGGAAACAATATCCTCAGCATTATTAACCTCTCCCGGGATACCTGCCTTTGCCAACACCTCATGTATTATTGTCTGCTCAAGATCTTTCGGGTCTTTCCTTTCTTTAACATGTATACCGATATTCGACGCATGATCGATCATACTATTTGGGATCTCATAATTTCCCGTAACTTTAAATAAGCGGTTTTCGCTGACAAACAGTTTAAAATCCTCCGCAAGGGATCCGGCGCCTACAGCTTCTAGAAAACCTAATACCCTATTCACACTGACATCTGCCAACCCTATGGCCACTCTATTGCTCGGGTTCAAATTCTTCAGAAACGCGTCTTTTTCTTCTTCATGTTTTTTGAACGCTTCGATCTCTGCTGCTTCCCGCCTCTTCGCGCTATAAATCTTCTGCTCTAAAAGTTCATGGGATGCTTTAATTTCCTTTTCCGTTAGACCTGCGATAAAATATTCATCATCGACAGAATCGTAAGAAACGAAAACATAATATGTTTTGCCATTGATAATATACGG
>JAQUNB010000092.1 GCA_028717825.1 Candidatus Omnitrophota bacterium | reverse complement strand
GGGACTTCGCAAGGGTTATCGCATCTGGGACAACATCGTAATGCTCGAACCCGAACATCTTACCTGTCCGCCCCATACACGTCTGGACTTCGTCAAAGATCAAAAGGAGATCTTTTTCCTTACATATGGCGCTCAACTTTTTAACATAATCATTATCGGCGACGTTGACCCCGCCTTCTCCCTGTATCGGCTCAAGCATAACAGCAACGGTCTTATCCGTAATGGCCCTCTCTAACGCAGCTATGTCGTTAAAAGGAACATGTTTGAAACCTTCAAGGAGAGGATAGAATCCTGTCTTGACCTTATCCTGCCCTGTAGCAGTGATGGTCGCTAAAGTACGACCGTGAAAAGATTTTTCCATGGTAATGATCTCATACCGGTTAGGTGATCCATAACGACGCGCCAGTTTTATCGCGCCTTCGTTCGCCTCAGCGCCGCTATTCGCGAAAAAAACTTTTCCGGGAAAGGAATATTCAATTATTTTCTTGGCTAGGACCGGCTGAATATCATTATAAAAATTGTTCGACACATGCAAGATCCTATCAAGCTGTTTCGAAACGCGTTTTACCACCATCGGGTGCCTGTGCCCTACCCCGCTTACGGCCCAACCCGGAAAAAAATCAAGATACTTCTTACCGTTAATATCCTCAACCCATATGCCTTTGCCTTTGACCAGACAAAGGCCCTGCCGCGTGTATGTAGGCAATACATACTGGTCATAAAGTTTTTTGACATCGTCGTATTTCATTTGTTTCCTTTCACTCCGTAATTGAATAGTTTATTTTACAAATAATGAAAAACCGCTTTTGTTCAACGTATTGTTTCTCGTAGCCGCCTCATATCTTTGTTATGGTTTCTTGTTAAGAATCGCGTTCTTCTGCTAAAAGCGGTTACAGCAAAGTTTTGTTCTCTTGCTGACTCTTGTCATGCAATCAAAAATTGATCTCGTAAGCAATGAAAAACCGTTTTTGTTCATAGTGCTGTTTCTCGTAGCCGCCTCACATATTTGCTATGTCTTCTCGTTAAGAAGGGTATTCTTCTGCTAAAAACGGTTGCAGCAAAGTTTTGTTCTCTTGCATCTGTTGTGGCTCTTTTCAACAAGGTATTGAGTTTTGGGCATGCCCTCTTTCGTCCCTCGTTTCTCGTTCCCACCGGCACCATATACTATAGACGTTCTTTAAGCTGACTCGTCTCTATTGCGACTATATACGCTCTTAAGCTGTGTCGTTTCCTGTACTACATACCACATACTATGCAGCCATTCACCCATGAACAATTTCCGTCCCTATACCCTTATCGGTGAACATTTCCAGAAGCAAAGCGTGCGGAAGTTTTGCATCGACGATATGGGCTTTTTTTACTCCGCCTTTTAACGCATGCAAACAAGCTTTGATCTTTGGCACCATGCCGCCGGAAATAATGCCTGTCTTAATAAATTGTTCCGCGGTCTCTACCGTTATAGACTGAATGATAGAATTGGGATCTTTTTGATCCCTCATAACTCCCCTAACATTGGTCAAAACCACGAACTTTTCCGCTTTAAGCGCCACCGCGATGTTTGAAGCGGCCTCGTCCGCGTTGATATTGTACAGTTTTCCGTCTTTCCCTTTGCCTACAGGCGAGATAACCGGGATAATGTTCGTATTGATGAGTCTATCAAGTATAGTTGTCTCCACGGTTTTAACCCTGCCTACGAACCCAAGATCCGGCCCTTCTTTTTTCACCGCCTGTATCATATGATTTTCCTTGCCGCTTAATCCGAAAGCCTCGCCGTCAAGCTTATGTAACTCTTTAACAAGAGCGCCGTTTATCTCCATAAGCACCGAGTCAACAACCCCCATGGATCTTTCACAGGTCACTCTCAACCCGTCAACAAATTTAGTTTCGATCTTGGCTTCTTTGAGCTTTTCGCTTATATTCGGACCACCGCCGTGCACAAGAACCGGTTTCATTCCCGCGTACCGCATGAAAACTATATCTTGAAGCACCATGCTGCGTACCGCTTTATCATAAAGTTTACTTCCGCCCAATTTTATCACTACCACTTTGTCAAAAAATTTTTTTATATACGGCAGCGCCTCAATAAGTATCTCACTTTTCTTTATTGCTTCTTCCATTCTTATCTCCTTCTTGTCGTGACTAGTCACTTGTGACTTGTGGCTAGTGACCCGTACCCTGCGTCTCGTCTTCACCGGCACTACATACCACATACTACATACTGACTTATCGTTTCGCACTACGCTACTACGTGGTATAGTACGAATTCAACGCGATATATTTTTTAGAAATATCGCATGACAAAGCTACGGCTTCGCCTTTACCAAGATGTAAATCCACTTCTATTAAAACATTTTTTCCCTTAAAAACAGGAGAAGATTTTCTTGCAAGAGCACTTATCACTTTGCCATTCCTTAAAAACACTTCTCCGTCAAGAATTACTTCCAACCTAACCGGGTCTACCGTCGCGCCGCTGGCGCCAACGGAAGAAGCTATCCTGCCCCAATTCGGATCCCCGCCCAAAATAGCACATTTAACCAAAAGCGAATTGGCTATCCCTTGAGCGGCTTTTTTAGCATCAGCTTTTGATTTAGCGCCGCGCACTCGTATATCAATAAATTTTGTCGCCCCTTCTCCGTCACGCACAATCATCTCCGCAAGTTCCCTGCATACAGCCTGGAGATTTTCCTTAAATATAGAAAAAGAACGGCCTTTTTCATTTATCAAACTATTCTCCGCCAGGCCGTTAGCCATTAAAGCAAGGGTATCGTTTGTGCTCATGTCACCATCAACTGTCATGGCGTTAAACGTCATTTCTGCGGACTGAGTCAAAGCCCGTACCATCGCCTTATGGGAAATATTGGCATCGGTAAAAATATAGCAAAGCATCGTAGCCATGTCTGGTTTTATCATACCGGCACCTTTAGCCACACCGGTCAGCGTTACTTCTTTTCCTCCGATCAAAAAAACGCGAGAAGATATCTTACGGAAACGATCCGTTGTCATTATTCCGTCACAGGCGTCCAATAAACCCTCTTGCGATAGACCCTTCACAAGTTCCGGCAAACCTTTCATAATAGGCTTCATCGACATAAATTTGCCTATTATCCCGGTCGAAGACACAAGTATCTCTTCTTCTTTTACGTTTAAGAGTGCCGCCGCGGCACCGGCCATCGCCAAAGTATCTTTAATACCTCGTTTACCCGTCATGCAATTTGCGTTCCCGCTGTTAACAAGGATCGCCTTAAAACAGTTATTCTTTTCCAAAAGCGCTTGCCCAACGATAACGGGCGCGGCTTTAACTTTATTCTTCGTAAAGAACGCGACAACTTTGCCGGGTTTTTCCGAAAAGAATAAAGCCAGATCCTTTCTTTTCTTTTTTACCCCGCAGTGCATACCGCTGGCCAAAAATCCTTTAGGTAATTTGTATTCTTTTGTATTCATTTTTCAAAAAGTGGTCCGCATTCAGTTTTTGTCGTTTAGGATCCCTAAACTCAAGCAGCGAACCCCCTCCTTCTTTCGTATTGTTATACTAATCCCAGCCGTTCATCAAGCCCATACATTATGTTCATGTTCTGGACGGCCTGACCGCTCGCGCCTTTCACCAAATTATCGATAACAGCAACGATCACAAGCATTCCGCCGGCGAGTTTTATGCCAATATCACAAAAATTAGTTCCTCGGACATCCGAGAGCTCTGGCATACTGCCCATTGGGCGAAGCCTTACGAACGGCTCATTTTTATAAGTATCCTTGTATGCCTCGTAGATCTTCTCGGCACTGTCCAACCCCTCGGAAGAGATGTAGATCGTCGAGAATATCCCTCTTCTTATCGGCATAAGGTGCGGAACGAAATTCAGTTTGATATCTTTCCCACTCACCCCGGAAAGTATATGTTTCATCTCAGGCATATGCTGATGTTCATTGACTTTGTAAGCACGCAGGTTCTCATCAAGTTCTCCGAACGATAAAGACACAAGACCCTTTCGCCCTGCTCCGGTAACACCTGTCTTGGAATCAACAATGATCGCTTTATCTTTTTGCGATACCGTCTTTATAACAGGCAAAAGCCCCAGGATGACGCTTGTAGGAAAACATCCGGGGTTAGCGACAAACGCGGCCGATTTGATGTTTTTTCTGTTCAACTCAGGCAACCCGTAAACAGCGGTTTTCAGATTATCCGCATCCACATGTTTTGTCCCATACCATTTTTCGTAAACGTCCGAGGGTAAACGGTAATCAGCGCTAAGATCGATCACTTTTTTCCCTTTTTTTAAGAATTCCGGCGCGAACTTCATTGATACCGTGTGTGGCAGGGCAAGGAACACTATATCACTTTTTTTAGCGACCTCGGCAACATCTAAATTTTTACAGATAAGTGATATTTTTTTACCAAATCTCGGATAAAGCAGGGAAAAATCGGACTCTTTTTCGACGATCCCCGTAAGCGAAGTTATCTCCACCTCAGGATTCCGGAGAAGAAGCTCCACAAGCTCTTCCCCTGTATACCCCGTAGCTCCGACCACAGCAACTTTTACCATTATTTCCTCTCCTTAAATGAGGCCATAACTTACGTGACCGAAGGGAATGTAAGTTATAAGGCCGAATTTATTTCCACTGTCTATTTTCGACAAAAACAAGGTGAAATATAGCCTTTTAGTCAAAAATCCCAAATCTAACATATAATTTGGGATTTACATAATATTAATATAGTTCCTTAATACATAATTTGGTTTTGTGAAGCTTAAGTATAAAATAATTGCGCCTCTGTGTCAACTGTAATATCGCCGCAAAAACAAGAACACCGCCCATTTTTCGTCCAGTAAAACAAAAAGGCCGCAGCTGTTAACCGCGGCCCTTTCATAACATATGTTATTATTGAATTAACGTTTCGAGAACTGGAATCTTTTTCTGGCGCGTTTTCTGCCGTATTTCTTTCTTTCTTTTGCTCTTGGGTCGCGTGTAAGCAAGCCTTCTTTTTTCAGCGCAGGTCTAACGGTCTCTTCGCTCTTAATCAAAGCACGCGCTATGCCTAATTTCAACGCACCCGCCTGCCCGCTAGAACCGCCTCCAGCTATCGTAGCAAGGATATCGAACTTATTTTTCGCCTTTGCAATCTCCATCGGCAGCATAATAAGGATCCGGTGGGTTTCTCTCGGAAAATAATCCTCAAAAGCTCTGTGGTTGACTTGTATCTTGCCGGTACCGGGACGCAGCCGAACTCTCGCTGTTGATTCTTTTCGTCTGCCGATCGCTATGAATTCTATTAGCTCTTTCATTTATTTTTCCCTTTTTGTTTAGATTTTATTTAAGCTTAAATTCTATCGGTTTCTGCGCAATATGCGGATGTTCACCATTAACATAAAGCTTTAATCTCTTTATTATCTGATCCCCTATTATGCTCCTGGGGAGCATTCCCCTAACAGCGTGCCGTAAGATGTGCTTCGGCTTTTTGGCCATCATCTCACTATAAACCGTGGTTTTGAGCCCTCCGGGATAGCCGGAAAAGCTTTTATATATTTTCTGGTTACTTTTATCACCCGTAACTACTACCTTATCACAGTTTAGCACGATCACTCCTGCCCCGCCGTCAACACTCGGAGTAAAGTTCGGTAAATATTTGCCCGTCAATAAACATGCTATCTGACTGGCCGCCCTGCCCAACACTTTACCTTTGGCATCGATAATAAACCATTGTCTCGTTACATCTTTTTTCTTCAGTGGCTCGGTCCTCATAGCGATTATAAACCCTTCTTTTAATTAGTTTTACAACTTAAAAATGAATTTGATCTTTCGTCTGGCACGGATCCTTGCGGTCCACACAGTGCGGCGAAATCAGAAGTGTAAAATT
>JAQUNB010000091.1 GCA_028717825.1 Candidatus Omnitrophota bacterium | reverse complement strand
GACGACCGTTTGCGGGGCCTTAAAAGAAGCGTTAAAGGATGTCCAAAATGACCTTGGTATATTTGTTTGCGGTGGCAAAGGCGCCACATCACGCAAAACGCCGTTTGAGATCGAGGCCCTCGCCGAGAAGCGTCTTATAAACGCGGACGCGGAAAAACTTAAGTATGCCAGCAGGATGTCCGCCAAAGTCGATAATACCGCTATCCAGGACGGATATCAGCTCTATCATCATACTTTTATCGTTGATAAGAACGGGAAATGGGCCGTGATCCAGCAGGGTATGAACGAAAACACAAAATGGGCACGCCGGTACCACTGGCTGGGGGATGAAGTCAGCGATTTTGTCGTGGAACCGCATAAAGCGATATGTTGTGATCAAAAAAATGAAAATACTTTGAACCTGGTAGCTAAGGAGAGTTCCGGCGCGCGTGAGGTGTGCGGAAAACTATCTTGTGACACCCCTGAAAAAACCGTAAAAGAATATTCCCGGATACTGGAACTTAAGATGCCTTCCTACCATGACGTGAAACAAAGGGACATATTGCCTAAAAATTTAAAAAAGATCCTGATCACAACATACGAGAATAAACCCGAAAATTTCGAAAAATTACTTGGTATCCAGGGAGTGGGCCCGGGGACCGTCAGGGCGCTTGCGCTTGTCTCGGAACTTGTCTACGGCGAGAAACCGAGTTTTCAGGACCCTGTCAGGTTCAGTTTCGCTCACGGAGGAAAAGACGGTTTTCCTTATCCGGTGAACCGGCCCAGATATGACGGAACAATATCTTTTCTGCAGGACGCAGTTTCGAAAGCGAAAGTCGGGGACAGTGAAAAGATGAAAGCGTTAAAACGTCTGACTGTTTTTAGCGGGACTAAATGAGATTTAAAAAGAAAAAACCCGGTAATATTTCTATTACCGGGTTTTTTGGCTTTAGATCGAATTTTCTATTTTACTTTCGTTACGTTAGCAGCTTCTTGACCTTTAGGGCCTTGTTTGATTTCAAATTCGACTTGCTGGCCTTCCTCTAAAGTCTTATAGCCGTCACCCTGAATAGCGCTGTAGTGTACAAACACGTCGCTGCCTGATTCAGGCGTAATGAAACCATAACCTTTAGCATTGTTAAACCACTTAACAGTTCCTCTAGCCATTTCTTTTCCTCCTTGCTTTACGCTGATTCTTAGTAGACAAGTAACAAAAAAACCGCAAGGTCAGCATTTCCTTTCCCTTGCGGTCTGAAGTAATACTTCCTTGTCTACTACTGTGGACATTATACATTAAAACCGTATTTTGTCAATTAAAATGTTTGATGTGGCAACGAATCTCAAAAAAAAGCGTAATTACCGCTTTTTTCCTTCTTCCAGCATGTTGGCGTTTTCTTCTAAACCTTTATTTGCGACCTTTATCAGCTCTTCGGAGTACTTTTTGGTAAGCTTTATCTGTTCGACCACCACGGAGTTGGTTGTTTCTTTCAAAGTAGCGTCAAGATACTCTACGTCGTATTGGCATTGTTCCTTTATGAAACTTAGCCATTCGTTAAGTATGGTGACGGTTTCTGTTGTGGATTCGCTTTCGGTTACGAGGGCGATCTTTAATATGCGGAAATAAGCTTCCAGAGTTGTTAAAGTAGATGTATTTAACTCAAAGATACGTTCCAATGTTCGGAGGTCGCCCGCCGTAACATCTTTTATGTTGTCGGGCAGGACTTTACCCTGATTTGTTATTAAGGATCGAACGTTAAATAATTCTTCCACGTACTCTAAGTCTTTTGCCGGCGCGGTGGCAGGTATGGACAAAAGTCCTAACGCTATGATTATTGTTATTAAATATCTGTTTGCCATAGTTTTATAGCTCACGACCGGTAAAAACATACATAAAGCTTTATCATCTTACAAATATATCATATTCTCCTTAAAATACAATAGTTATGATTTGTCTTTTCAGATGCTTAACCACGCTGATATCAGGCCAATCGGTCAGGAAAAATGATCCGCCACCGCTACGGAAAGATCTTTCTAAAAATCAAGTGCAAATTCTTGCAACAATATTGATATTTTATTTGTTGTATATCAAAAGCTAGTTATGTATAATTATGCTTAAGATATTTGAATAAAACACATATATTTTATCCGTTGTTCTCGGAAAGGAGAATTACATGAAGAAATTGAAGCTAGGGAATCTTATTATTGTTAGCATAATTACTCTTAATCTAACGCTACCGATGAGCCTTTCTTTTGCCCAAGACCCATCCGACGAAAAACCGCAAGAGGAGAAAATAATATCTTACGACACGGAGATCGTTAATCTTAAATCATTACTTAATCAAGTGGAAAAGAACCTTCAAGATGTTAACAAAGAGATCGTCAGGGAAGAAACCCTTCAGAGAAATAAGGATCGGGAACAGAAAATACGGGAATTAATAGCCAAAGGTGAGAAGGCTCGGGATGATGGCCAGTTAAAAGAAGCCCAAAAGGCATGGCAGGAAGCGATCATCTTAAGCAGAGATCCGGAAATGAAAACATACATACAGAAAAATGTCGACGCGGCCAAAGAACAGGCTCGTATCGAAAAAGAAAAAGAAGAAAGAAAACAACAAAGGCTTGAAGCAGAGAAAAAAGAAGCGGAACGGCTGGCGAAAAAGGCCGAAGAAGAGAAAAAACAGCGCGAATTAGAGGAAAAAAAGGCTCAGGAAAAACAGGAGCTGGAGCAAGCCAAACAACTCGCAAAACAAAAAAGAGAAGAAGAACAAGCAGCCAGAGAAAAAGCGCGCGAACTTGAGAAACAACAGGAAGCACAGAAAAATGTAGAGAGAGAAAAAGCGCGAGAAATAGCGAAGCAGCAGGAAGCGCAGGAAAAAGCTGAGAAAGAAAAACAACGTGAGATCGAAAAACTGCAAAAAGAACAACAAAAAGCGGAACGGGCAAAAGCGATAGAACCGGCGAAGAAAAAAGAGACCAAAAAAGCGATTGCAAAACAAGTTAAGATAGAGAGCACGGATAGGCCGGACATAGATGAATTAATGGCCCTTAACAAGAAGAGGCTGGAAGAGAAAAGGCGGCAAAAGCTTTTGGAAAAAGGAATTGTTGAAGAAAAGGTGCAGGAAGAGCTTCCCGCGGAGAAACAGAAGAGAGAAGAGCTAGAGGCGCAGGCGGAAAAGGAACGGGCGCTTGAAAAGCAGCGGGAAGAAGAACAAAAAATAGCGCGTGAAAAAGCAAAAGAACTCGAAATGCAGAAAAAAGAAGCGGAGAAAACGGTAAAAGTATCCGATAAAGAAAAGGCGTTGGAACTAAAAAAACAGCAGCGAGCCCAAGAAAAAGCTCAAAAAGAGAAAGCACGCGAGCTAAAAAAACAACAACTAGAGCAGGAAAAGGACCAAAAGGCAAAAGAGAGGGAGCTCGCGAAGCAACAGGAAGAACAAAAGAAGGTAGAGAGGAAAAAAGAAAAAGAACTTGAAATGCAGAAGAAGAAATCCGAGAAAACAAAAGAGCAGGAACTGAAGAAACAACAGCTAGAGCAAGAAAAGGCCAAAAAAGCGAAAGAGAGAGAGCTTGCGAAACAACAGGAAGAACAAAAGAGGTTAGAGAGGGAAAAACAACTCGCGCTTGAAAAGCAGCAAAGAGAACAGCAAAAAGCTGAGAAAGAAAAAGAAAGACGACTCGCGAAAGAAAAAAAAGAAGCTGAAATGGCGGCGAAAAAAGCTGAAAGAGAAAAAGAACGCCAGCTTCAAAAGGAACGAGGAAAAACAAGTTCATCCGGGTTAGCCGCGGATGAATTGGTGATCCTTAATAAAAAAAGACTTGAAGAAAAAAGGCAGCAAAAACTTCCGGTGAAAGAAGTTCAAGCTGTTGAAGCTCCTAAAGTGAAAGAAACTCAAATCGTTGTTGTTGACAGCCCTAAGCCGGTCGAGGCTGCAGTAAGCACAGTGGAACAGACACAAAAAAGCGAAATAAAATAGATCGGATATTCACGATAATAAATACTTGTAAATAAAGAAAGGCCTTAGCATGTTTTTTAAGAAATATGCTAAGGCCTTTTTGTTTTGCGAAATTTAGTGAATGGCGACTATGGTGTCAGATCTTTAAATATTGCAGAAGGTGTATGGTAAAAACACAGGTGCCGAAAATTATTCTTATTAGCCTTGGGACTTGGCCTGTCAGAGGGGTCTGTCGTGAGGTGAATATTTTATATGAAGCTTCGGTTATAAGGAAGGTCCCGACAAAGAAAGAAAAATAATCTATTGTATTTAGCGCGAAAGGTGTGTCGAAGAATTTGCAGATCGCTACCCACGCTAGCGCGACCAACCCAAAAAATATTATGTTTGCCCAATGTTTTTTTATCATGTGTATCTCTATGTTCAATGTTGCCGAGTGTCATCCCCGCATGTTCTTAGCGGGGATCTAGCGAAATTATGGGTTCCCACTTTCGCGGGAATGACGCCTATGGTAAAGATCCTCACAAAAAACTAAGCTAATATCTCATAAACTGCAATAGGTGTATCGTCATGATACACATCCCTATGACGGCACGGAAGACTCTATTCAGCTGGCCGGGGAAAATGGATCTTTTGGAAATTATGATCTTGTAGCTGGCTTCAAATAGTAAAAAAATGCCTGCTACAAAAGCTACGCAGTCAATGATAATACCGGCGTAAGGTGAGCGGTAGATAAAAAAAGAGCCGAGCGCCGCGGCCGCTATAAGGAGTATGATCACGCATGCCCAAACAAGATTTTTCATGGTTAGAATGTTAGCATAAGCTTGGTTTAAATGCAAATGGGGCGTGCTGCCGATGATGTAAAAATTCATGCTGGCTTTCTCGGGGCCGGTCAGCAGACATTCTGCGCGCATCCGCATTCGCCTTTGGGCTCACTTGTGCTGTGCTCGAATTATCTGCTGCCACCCGCAGAAAGCTAGTTTGTTACGTTATCGTGCTGCCTGGTGGAGGCTAGGTAGTGAATAGTCTGGTGGGGCTGGACATAAGGTGTAGGGCGAGACCACCGTGTCTCGCCAATAACAAATAATTATAGGCCTGACACAGTGGACAGGCCCTACATCGCATCATCACGAATGCCAAATCGCATTTTTTAATACAAGAATATAGACTAACCCAATCGGTTTCAGTATAATCGTAAAGAGAAGGCAACGGAATTCGTATGTTATCCCCGCATGTTCTTAGCGGGGATCTAATGAAATTAATGGATTCCCGCTTTCGCGGGAATGACGCATGGAATGAAGGGAAGAATAAAATATGAAATACAGAAAAATAGGGAATTCGGATCTGGAAGTATCGGTTGTGGCTTTGGGCACGTGGGTTTTTGGCGGAGATTCTTGGGGCGTGGCCGACGATACTATGTCCGTAAAAGTTGCCGAAAAGGCGATTGAAAAGGGAATAAATTTTATCGATACGGCACCGGTCTATGGTTCCGGTAGATCGGAAGAGATCGTTGGAAAAGCCATCCAAAATAAGCGTGATAAGGTTTTTCTGGCCACCAAGTGCGGACTTGAGCAGAAAGGATCTTCGATAAGGGCGAATTTGAAAAAGGAATTCATAAGAACGGAGATCGAAAACTCGCTGCGCAGGTTAAAAGTAGAAATGATCGACCTTTATCAGTGCCACTGGCCCGATCCGAATACTCCTGTCGAAGAAACGTTCGGGGAGTTGAATAAGCTTATCAAGGAAGGGAAGATCAGGTATATCGGCGTTTCCAATTTTGACAAAAAAGTTTTGGAAGACGCGTGCCAACAGGCGAACATTGTAAGTAATCAGGTCCAATATTCTATCCTTGAGAGAAAGATCGAAAAAGAACTTGTTCCTTTTTGCAAAGAAAAAAACATCTCGATACTTTCTTATGGCGCGCTGGGAGGAGGGATATTGACCGGCAAATACAGT
>JAQUNB010000090.1 GCA_028717825.1 Candidatus Omnitrophota bacterium | reverse complement strand
CGCCAGTTCAGCCACCCGAAAGTATTGACATTTCTAACCAGGTTAGAAATGTCAGGTTAGAACTGCATAAGTAAGGGAAAAGATGAACACGCAAATATCACCAGTGCCGTCCATGCCGCCGATACCTGTAACACTGCCATTCGATATCGCGCCTTGGGATTTTTGCCTGTTTACCGGTTTTTTAATAGTGATTCTACTGGCTATTCTTAAAAGGCCCAAAGATTTTCCGGTCTCGCGGGTAGGTATATTTTTTTGCTTTTTATTGATGCTTTATACGGGGCTTTTGGGTGCTAAACTTCTCTTTATTATTCTTCATTGGCCGGCGCTGATTGCCGCAGAGTCTACTATAACCGGTATCTTTGATAGCGCCGGATACGCGTATTTTGGGACGATCGTGTTCGAAATGCTGACACTCGTATTGTTCACAAAACTGCGTGCTCATAGGATAAGTTTTTTGTTTTTTGCCGATTACATCGCGCCTTTTCTCGTATTACACATGGCGTTTGTAAGGATCGGCTGTTTTTTGACCGGCTGCTGCTGCGGAAAGATAACAGATCTTCCGTGGGGGGTACATTTTTCTCGTATGGATTCCACGGCGGTTGTGTTGCGTCATCCGACCCAGCTGTATGAACATGCTTTTCTCTTGGTCATTTTTTTCGCGATGAGATATTTGTACAAAAGGCCGCATCGTACGGGGTATATATTTTTAAGCAGTTTTGGTTTGTACGGTTTTTTCAGGTTTTTTGTCGAGTTTCTAAGAATAGATAGCGTTCCTCTTGTTTCGGTTTTTACGGTTGCCAATATTTCTACGATGAGTTTGGCTGTTTTATGTTTTGGATGCATGATATATTTGAAGTTTACAGGGAGAAAATGAATAAAATCGCCGCTGTCATTCCTGCCTATAATGCCGAAAATTATATAAAAAACGTTATAAATGCCGTCCAAAGGCAGAATATCGATGTTATTGTTGTCGATGACGGTTCGATTGACGGGACTTTAGCCGTCATTAAGAAGGAAACTCCCTACTTTTTGACCCATAGCGTGAACACCGGAAAGGGAAGTGCCCTTCGCGACGGATTCAAGTATGCCGTTCAGCGCGGCTATGACCTTGTTATTACTCTGGACTCGGACGGCCAGCACAACCCCGATGAGATCCCGAATTTTATCGAGAAGATCCAAACTGACGCTCTTGGTATGGTTATAGGTAACCGTATGCATGAGCCAAAAGGGATGCCTTTTCAGCGTGTCTTAGTTAACAAACTGTATTCAAAGATCTTGACCGGTATGTGCAAAACGGACCTGCCGGATCCTTTGTGCGGCTACCGAATATACCGGATGGAGCTCGTCAAACAGCTAAATCTGACCGCAAACGGTTATGAGGTCGTGATCGAGTCTATCCTTGAAGCCGTAGGAAAAGGTTTTAAAATCGGTGCTATTGATATAGAATGTATTTATGGAGACCAGAAAAGTTATATCCGACCACTCAGGGATGCTGTAAGAACGTTCAGACTCATGTTCACCAGATCAAAAAATCAATGACGCATCAGATATTACGAAAAAAGATCATAATCAATCACATAAGCGCTTCGCGTAAACCTTACGGGTATGGTGAGGCCGTCCTCAAGGATATGCTTAAAAAGTATATGGATGTTCCTGTATCTTCGATCGCGGTAACAGAATACGGGGGCCACGCGACCGATATCGCTCGGAGTTCAACCGCGGCCGATATGATCATTGCTGTCGGGGGTGACGGCACAATAGGCGAAGTATTGAATGGAATGGATGTCTCTCGGCAGATCTTAGGGGTTATACCATACGGGACTGGAAATAGTTTGGCAAGAGACACGGGCATTAGGAAGCTTACAGTCGCTATGGAGGCCGTCAAAAATTGCCGAGTAAGAAAGGTTGATCTCATTAAGGCGCGTTTTCGTGTTCAGAATGACTGGCATACAAAATATGTCGTGGCGACATGCGGGATCGGATATACAGCGAAAGTTACTAATATCGCCAACCATTGTTTTAAAAAGATACGTCCATTATGTTATCCAATAGCGTCTATGATCGGGTTGAGCAGACAAAGAAAACTTCACGCGAAGATCTCTGTGGATAGTTGTATTAACGAAAAAGATGTGGAATTCACAATGTTTGTTGTGAATAATACGCAATTTGCCGGAAATTTCCGGGTTTTTCCGAGAGCCGCGATAGACGACGGCGAATTCGACATTACGTATGGATCAAACAACTTTCTTCGTCAGTTGTTATTTGATCTTAGTGTATTGACCCGGTTGTACTTTTACGCACCGGCGAAATTCCTCAAGGCAAAAAGCCTCAAGATCGCGCTCCAAAAACCCGCGTTACTGATGCTGGACGGCGAGATATTTGACAACGTCTCCGAGGTTATCTTTGAGATCCAGCCCCAGATGTTAAACCTAGTTGTATAGCTAGATCCAAATTCCAAATCCCAAAACCAAATTAATTATTAAACCCAATAATTAAATATATCCTTAGTTTACAGCTTGATGACGATATCACATAACTCTACGGATATATTGGCACTATTAACATGCTAACTTTTGTTAATAACTTCGGGTGAGAGATTTTTACGTGCAGGGGGTATAAATTTACCAATGCGCCTAAGTGCAAATTATGTTCGATAGTTATTGGTCATTGTTCCAGGTCTTTTCCAATAGAATATCAGCGAAGGGAGGCAATATTATCGGATGTAATTCGCTGCGCCTAAGTATTGATTACGTTCGATAATATTGGCACGTTAAAGGACGTTGATTTTGGTATTTTCCGCACAATACCAACGAAGGGAGGTCAATATTATCGGACATAATTGCTGTGTCATATAATTGCTAATTATGTCGGATAATATTGACACATTTCGGACATTGATTCGGGGCTTTTCCATACAATACCAACGAAGAGAGGTCGACATTATCGGATGTAATTATCGCGCCTAACTTTTGTTGATTACGTCGGATAATGTCGACACAGTATCGGACGTTGTGTCAGATCTTTTCCCAGGCCGGAACAACGTCCGATAATGTATCTTATGTTAACTTGGCAAGGCGGGATTTCCCGTTTTTTGTGTCTTTATCCTGTTTAAGCCGTTTGTGCTTAAAGTACGACACAAAGATGCCTGACATGGCCTCAAATATACGCGGATTTCGCCATTTTTGCCTCATTCCTGCGCATATTTAGGCGTCCATGGATAAGATAACCACTTTCCCGATTAAGACCCGCCAGAGGTCAACTAGACCCCTTGGTTGGAAATCCAAGCATCTTTTTAGCGAACCATGATGGTGGGCTGATCCTACATCTATGATGCTAGAAAATCCTTTGTATTATCTCATATTCGTCCAAAGCAAGTTTTCCGAACAATTCGAGCTCTCTTGTTGGCGGCTCTGCCAGAAATGCCTTTAAAATCTCGAAAGCCAGCTGGGAATTATGGTGCGCGAGGATAACTAGTATTATTTCTTTTGTTTCTTGGCCCGTAAGGGGCTCAAAAAGTAGTTCCTTGATATTTTTGATAAAGGTTTCAGGTGTCTCTCCGCAGTTCTCCGGCAGGAACCTGTGAAGTTGGATATATTTCTCCGAAACTTCAAATTCAAGGTTTTGAAATGTGTTATTAAGGGTATTGTAGCCGAAGAAAATAAAATTGTTATCCTTGTGTTTATCGATATGATCGTAGAATTCTTTTTCTGTCATAGAATGCCCCTTTTCATTATGATTTGTTTTGTAGGGAACGGGCATGCCTGTTCCCTACACTTTACATTGGCGGTTTTTATGACAGTGGGATCCGGCCTCTCAATATTGACAACTTTGTAAGGCCTAACCCCACTGTCATGTAGGGCACGGTCGCGACCGTGCCCTACATCTACATAATTACATTGCGTACTTCCCCACCACTATATAAGACAACTTTTAGGGGCAAATTCTTGCAAAAATGTTTATGTTTGTAGAGTCATTGCGGGCATTTTTTTTGCGAAGCAATCTTGTCTTACGTGAAAGACAAGATTGTTTTGTGCACATAACGCGCTCCTCGCGGTGACAACAGGCGGCTTGAAATATGTGCCAGGTAGTAGAGGAAGAATTGCCTACGACTATCGAAATTGGCCTGCTGCGAAGTTGTATGGTATACTTCTAAATATTTTGGTACATGTCTGTCTCTTGTGTATGTGTTTGTAGAGAACAGGCAGGCCTGTTCCCTATCGGATGTTGGTATTTTTCTGTCGGGAACGGTTTAAAACCGTTCCCGACAACGATGCTTCATGCAAAAACGGTGAATATGAGAAAATTTTTATATTGTTATATATTTGCGATTTTAGTGGTCGCCGCTCACTCGCAAGTTTTCGCGGCACAGCCGGCGGTGCAGCTTGATTTTAACCAGACCCTTTCCCCCGAAGAGCTCAACCGCAGAGCCATCCAGTATCAAATCGAGATCTCCTCAAAGGTAGCCGACCAGCTTAGGCTTATTTTTACCGATTTTAACAACAGCTTCATCGATTATGAGCCGGCCCTTAAGAAAATGCATCTTTTAACGTATGAATACGAGCGAGCAATGAAGGAAATGCCTGTCGCTATCCCTCCAGACGGCCAAAAGCTCCACCAATTGACGCTTAGCCTTCTCTCAAAGATAGAACAGTATTTTGTGTTTTATAAGATGGCGGGCATGGGTAATCCCGATGTAAATATTCAAATTACGAGGGTTTTATACGATATAACCGCGGAACGCGAAATGCTTATTCAGAAATATTTGTTGTAGTGATGTGGATGTGTTAGTTAGTATGTAGTATGTGGTACCGGAAACGACTCTATTCAAGAACGTCTATAGTACATGCGGGAACAATGAGGAATAAAGAGCGTCTATGGTCGATAGTGTCGGTGGAGACGACATGTTGGTATGTAGTATGTGGTATGTAGTACCGGAAAAGACACGATTGAAAACGTCTATGGTAGATCTGCCAAAAACAAAAAAGCGATAGTGTTATCACTATCGCTTTTTTGTTTGAAGCTTTTATTCTCTCTTCGAATTACGCGGACTCTGAAGTTGCTTCTCGAGCTATTAATTTCTCATTCAATTCCCGAAGAGGCTTAATTTTCATGTCGAGTAGCAATTTATCGACAACTTGAGAAACTAAGTCGAAAAATGTTGCCGGTTTCATATCTGCCGGAATAGCGCTGTAGGATAACATGAGGGATAGACTTTTAAAGTCAACATCTTTGCTTGTTACCAACGACATTAATTTTTGCATATCCAAAGCGTATTCTTCACGATTTTGTATCATTTCCGGCTTCAAAGCCGCCTGTAATATGGCAAGTTTAACAACAGCTTTCGCGTAGGCCCATGCTTCAGTGGTCTGATAATTGCTGATGTCATTTATCGCCACGAATCTCGCTTGTTCAAGAGCTTTGGAGGCGTTGAGTTTTTCCACTTTTGTGTCTAATTCTTTTGATTCGTCGCTTGTTAAGGACGCGTTTTGCCTCAGCGCTGCTACTTCGTTCTCCAGTTTTTTGAGATTCTCTACCGAAGTATTTATAGAGTTTCCGGGCGCTACAACGACCGGAATACGACCACGTGTAATGCTATTGGCAATTTCTCTCAGGAGCGAATAATCCTCAATTCCCATAAGCGGTGGGAACGTATGTATTCTTACAGCGCTGTCAGTTACTTCTTTCGGTGTTGTAATGCTTTGCGTGATACCAACAGCTGTCTCGTTAATCGTTACGATATTTTTGCCCAAAATATTGTCAAGAGTTTCTTGTATTTTACCTAAGTCCAGCTCTTTAGATTGAGGATTTATAAGAGTCTGTGGCATAAAAATATCAGCTTTTTGTTGTTGAACTTGAGACAAATATTTCTGAACCATTGTGATGATGGCGTAAACGATCTCCTC
>JAQUNB010000089.1 GCA_028717825.1 Candidatus Omnitrophota bacterium | reverse complement strand
CGATGTGGCGATAGTCGAAGGGGCGATAACGCGTCCGCATGACGAGGAGCGCGTAAAAAAGATAAGAGAAAGGGCCAAAATACTTATCGCTTACGGCGCGTGCGCTACGATCGGGGGGATCAACGGTCTTCGAAAAAGGTTCACTCAGGAAGAAGCCAAAAAAATAGTTTATCCGGACAGAAGTTTTCCTCTGGAAGCGGGAGAACCGAAACCGGTGGATGCTGTAGTAAAAGTTGATTTTTATATTCATGGGTGCCCGATAAACAATGATGAGTTCACGAGAGCCTTGAAATCCATACTTTTCGGCAAAGGATACAACCCGCCTACGCACGCTGTTTGTGTGGAATGCAAACTAAAAGAGAACGTGTGTTTATTCGAAAAAGGGCAAGTTTGTATGGGGCCGGTCACCCGCGCGGGGTGCAACGCGTGGTGCACAAGCTGGGGAAATACCTGTTACGGCTGCAGGGGGCTTTTGGAAAACGCCGCCGAACAAGGGCAGATGGATGTCCTCGAAAAACACGGATATACGATCGACGAGCTAAAACAAAAATTCGATCTGTATAATAACTGCAAAATGGAGGCAAGAAAAAATGGGTGACAAAATATCGAAAAAAAACCTTAATATAAACGTCGAATACCTTACGCGGGTTGAAGGGCACGGTAATATCGTCATCAATGTGAAGGAAGGTAAGCTGGAAAAGTGTTTTCTCGAGGTGATCGAGGCCCCGCGGTTTTTTGAGGCGATGGTCAGGGGCAGGTCGATCTTCGAGGTCCAGCACATAACTTCGCGCATATGTGGTATATGCTCAACCGGTCATTGTCTGGCTTCTGTGAAGGCAGTAGAGGACGCGATCGGCTATAAGGTCAGTGAGCAGACGAAACTGTTCAGAAAACTTATATTCCATCTTGAGACCCTCGACAGCCATCTTCTGCATGCGTATTTTCTGGTAGCGCCCGACGCGCTTGGTGTACCGAGCGTTCTCCCGTTAGTTAAGACGCACAAAGACGTTGTTTTGCTGGCACTCAGGATGAAAAAGGAATACAGCGACATGTGCGAGATAATGGCCGGCCGGCACACGCATCCTATAACGTTGGTCCCGCGCGGTTGGACAAAACTCCCGACGGAAGCGGAACTCAAGAAAATGAAAGCGATCTTTTTAAAACAGATCAAAGACCTGAATACGACGCTGGATATTTTTAAGACCGTAAAACTTCCGGATTTCGAGAGAGAAACAGAATATGTCGCGCTTACACATCCTGAAGAATACGCGTTCTATGAAGGTGATATTACCACAACGGACATAAATAAAAAGATCAAACCCGGCAGTTACAAAGAGGTCGTTCATGAATATCACGTTGAGCACTCCACTTCAAAACACTCGAAGAATAAAAGAGCTTCGTATATGGTCGGTGCCTTGGCAAGAGTAAATATCAATTTCGATAAACTGAACGATGAGGCAAAAAAAGCCGCTAAGGCTTTAAACTTCAAAGTTCCGTGTTATAACCCGTTCATGAACACCGTGGCGCAGGTGATCGAAATGGTCCATTGTACTTATGACGCTGTACGCATTATAGATCACTTCCTTAAAAAAGGCGTCGATTATAGTGACATAGTAAGTTCGTGGCCCACCACGGATGAGTGGCCGTCATTTAAGGTAAAAGGCGGAACGGGTGTCGGCACCGTCGAAGTCCCAAGAGGGCTTTTGGTCCACGAATATACCGTAAGCGAAAAAGCGGTAGTCGAGAAAGCCAACTGTTGTATACCGACTAACCAGAATTTAGCGAACATTGATCTGGATATGAAAAAACTTATCCCTGAAGTTATGGGTAGATCTAAAGAGGAGATAACGCTTCTGTCCGAAATGCTGGTGAGGGCCTATGATCCTTGCATATCGTGTTCGGCGCATTTATTGGACGTAAAATTCATTTAAAACGAAAAGTGGAGCTGATGAAAAAACATAAGAAAATATTGGTTGTAGGTATAGGATCGATCTTACGCAGCGATGACGGTGTCGGTGTAGAAGCGATAGAAATACTTGAGAAGGAAAAACTTCCCGAAAACGTGTCTTTGCTTGGGGCGGATGTTTCGGGAATGAATTTATTGAAATATTTTCCCGGCCATGAGAAGATAATCATTATAGACGCGGCCGAGATGGGCGAGAAGGCCGGTACCGTGAAAGTTTTTGGTCTGAATGAAATAGAAAAAGCGCGTTTCAATGACAAGTTCTCTACTCATGGTATGGCGCTTCTTGAAACCCTTACGCTGGGGGCAAAGCTCGGGATGAGGAACGACATCACGATCATAGGCGTTGAGCCTGAAAATACGGGGTTCGGACTGGAATTATCTTCTACTATAAAGTCGCGCATCCCCCAGATCGTTGAAAAAGTCAAAGAGCTGATAAACTTGAAATAATATCGCCGGTAGGTTAGTTGTCCGTGAAGGACTTATTAAAAGAGATGTTATTGCAGGTAAAGCGTTTTAAAGCGAAATAATAAAGAAACTCTAAACACAAAACACTAAACTCTAAATAAATCAAAAACCCAAAATTTTTAAATCCAAAATAGTGATTTTGAGTTTGTTTAGGATTTAGAGTTTTAGTACGAGGGCAATCGAGAAATGAAAAATTTTGTAGATAATTGAATAGTTACTGGTATGGTAGTTTAGTCTGGCTAGGAGGGGCTTGGTCTATGTTATTAGAGATGCATTGCCATTCTTCAAAGCATTCTTCCTGCAGCCAGATCGATCCTGTCTCCTTAGTTAAAAGCATAGTCGCTAAAAAACTTCAGGGTCTTGTCATAACCGAGCATTCTTATCTCTGGGCAAAAGAAGAGCTCATGGATTTGCGCCGAGAAGCCGAAGTGGATAATAGCTTCATAATTCTGGCCGGACAGGAAGCGGAAACCGATGTAGGGCATGTGCGTGTCTTCGGCGCGGATAAGAGTATAACCGGAAATATTAAACTCGCTGATCTTAAAAAACTTTACCCCGAAGCGGCTTTAGTGTGGTCGCATCCGTTTAGGAGCGGGAAGGTTCCCACAAAAGAAGAACTCTTAAACCCTCTCTTTGACGCTGTAGAAATATTCAACAGCAACCAGACAATAAAAGAAAATTATTTAGGCCTGGCCGCGTGGCATAAATATAAATTCGCGGCAATTGGCGGGACCGATACTCACTCGGATGCGGTCGCGGGTAGTTTTCCTACGCAATTCGACCATCCTATCGAGAATGTAAATGATCTTATCCGGGAGATAAAAGCGGCCAGATGCCGTCCTTTCTTTAAGGAGATACCGAAGGCGGGAACTAATATTATCGTTACGGAGATCACTTTTGGGACCAAGAGTGAGGACGAAACAAGGGACCGCGTTATTCTGAAAAAGTTCACGGACGACGGGAAATGGAACAAGAGCAGAGAAACACTGAAAATAGTGAAACTTTTGGACGAAAAGAATTTTAATTCCAAGCTTTTTCGTGTCCCGAAAATAATTGACGTAAATGAGAGCGAGAAACTTATTATCGAAGAAGGACAAAGGGGCTCGAAGCTGTTCGACCTGTTGATCCAAGTAAAACCAGAAGTGGGTGTCCGGTATTTTAATATGTCCGCGGAATGGCTCGCGAAGTTCCATAATAGCGGGATCGTTCCCTTCGATGCCGCGGATCCCGGCAGAAAGGAAGCCAAAAGGTTCCGTTCGTACGCGAAGGCTTTTGAGGAGAGCGGGAGCCCTTATTTAAAGGAAGCGGAGGAGGTCATCGGTCTTATCGAGAAAAAAGAGCAGGGATTCTTTTCTAAGGAGCGGCAGGGCTTTGTCCTGAATCATGGCGACTATCACCCCAAAAACATAATTATTGGGCAGGATAAATGGCAGGATATTACGACTTTATTCATATCGGTGATCGACTTTGATAACGCTATGTTCTTTCACCGGGCTTTCGATGTGGGGTATTTTTTGGCGCAGTTCGAAAATCAATTTGCGCAATACCCGGCTATAACAAAAAACTACAAAGAAAAAGATTTCATAAACGCGTATATGCGAAATTCCGAAAATCTAGAAGAAAATTTTTTAAAGCATGTGGACTTTTTCAAAATAAGGGCCAACTTAAGCATCGCCTCTTTTCTTATAAGGGTGGGTAAGGGTGAAAGCATAGAGATGAAAAATATTATGTCGAAATGTATGGCTTATGTAAGAAATCGATAACACCCTCTTGTGTGGAACAGGCATGCCTGTTCCACACATTACACTGTTATAGACAATGGTAGGAGAGGGGCTGAAACCCTTCCCTACAAAAATCATATTGTAATGCAGCCGCATCAAAAGAAAAGTTCTTGACAAATATTATTATTGCGATAAAATAATAGTGAAAACACAAGGCAGTGTGATTTTAGTAGCAATGAGGCGTTCCGTAGAGAACGCCTTTTTTATTTTAAACACATAGTTTGTGTAAAAGTCACGAATAAAAGTTTTAGGGATAAAGGCGTCCTTTTTGGCTGCAATGACCGTAGCCGGAAAGGGCGTTTTTCTTTTATGATGTGTTTTTAAAAAGGCTGGAAAATGGGAAAAAACCGGCGAACAATTTTATTGCGTTAATTGAAGTTACTGGTAGAATAATAGTTGACCTTTACAATAGAAAAAGGGAGGAACGTATGAAAGGTGAAAGGCTTGAGAAGAACGAGCGGGCGATAACAGAGCTTTACGGCGAAAATGTGTTTGGCCTGAAGAATATGCGCAATTACCTGTCAGACCGGGCGTATAAATCTCTAGTGTCGACAATAAAAGAGGGTAAATCCATTGATCCGGGCATAGCCGACGAAGTTGCCGATGCCATGAGAGCTTGGGCGGTAGCAAAAGGCGCTACTCATTTTACACATTGGTTCCAGCCGCTTACGGGTACAACAGCCGAAAAACACGATGCGTTCATCCAACCCGACGAAGATGGCGAGATCGTACTTAATTTTTCCGGTAAAGAACTTATTAAAGGTGAGCCGGATGCCTCAAGTTTTCCCTCCGGGGGGTTAAGAGCAACCTTTGAGGCACGAGGATATACCGCTTGGGATCCTACATCGCCGGCTTTTATAAAGAAAAGCGATAACAGCGCGACGCTCTGTATCCCGACGGCGTTCTATTCGTACCACGGAGAAGCTCTTGATAAAAAAACACCGCTTTTAAGATCCGCCGCGGCTTTATCGAAACAAGTTTGCCGGCTGGCTAAGCTTTTCGGCATCAATACTGAGAATAAACGATCCTACGTAACCTTGGGGCCGGAGCAGGAATACTTCCTGATCGATAAAAAATATTACGAGAAGAGACTTGATCTGATCCAGACTGAAAGAACTCTTTTCGGCAGGTCTCCGGCAAAACACCAGCAGATGGAAGACCATTATTTTGGGGCGATCAAGACCAGAGTGATCAATTTTATGGAAGATCTTGACCGCGAGTTGTGGAAACTCGGTATCCCGGCCAAGACAAGGCATAACGAGGTGTGCCCTGCTCAGTTCGAGATCGCGCCGGTATACGAAGAACAGAACCTTGCGATCGATCATAATATGCTTACCATGGAAGTGCTCAAGAGGGTCGCTGAAAAACATGGGATGGTCTGTTTGCTTCACGAAAAACCGTTCGCTGGGGTCAACGGCTCGGGGAAGCATAATAACTGGTCTATTGTAGGGCCCGACGGCAAGAACTGGCTTACCCCCGGAGATAACCCGCACGAGAACGCGAAGTTTTTAACGATCATCTGCGCTCTTATGAAAGCTATTGATACACATGCCGATCTTTTAAGAGCAGGTGTTGCGTCGGCAGGCAATGATCACAGGCTTGGAGCGAACGAGGCGCCCCCGGCTATTCTTTCCATTTGTCTGGGAGAGCAACTTACCGATATTATCGAACAGATAGAAAAGGGTGGCGCCAAA
>JAQUNB010000088.1 GCA_028717825.1 Candidatus Omnitrophota bacterium | reverse complement strand
TTTCAAGAAGAAGTAAAATGTATGTAAAATTTCGCGCGGCCTTTTTTGAAACTCATTTTGGAAGGATAAACCAGAATTTTGACCCAAGACCTTCCGTGCTTTCCACCCCGACATTCCCTTTGTGTAGTTCCACTATATGTTTAACAATGGAAAGCCCAAGACCTGTCCCTCCCAGTTCGCGCGAACGCGCCTTATCCACGCGATAGAACCGTTCAAAAATAAGCGGGATATCTTTCTCGGGGATGCCGAAGCCGGAATCTTCGACAATAATTTTCATATTGTCCTTCGTTTCCTGCCCGTAGATTTTAATATATCCATTTTCTTTATTGAACTTTATGGCGTTATCGATAAAGTTGGTAAATACCTGCTCTATCTTATTTTTATCCGCTTTTATCGAAAGGTTAATGGGTAATTCATTTTTAATTTTGATATTTTTCTTTTTTAACTGAGTTTTAAACCCTTGAATAACGTCCTCGGCCTGACGCCAAAGATTAAAATCTTTCTTACTAATTTCGGTTTCCTCCGCTTCCAGATATGACAAAGAAAGCAGATCATTCACAAGATTATCGAGCCGTTCCGCATGGTCCTGAATTATCCTTAAAAAATCACGGTTATGTTCTTTATCCTCCAAAGCGCCCTCGAGGAGCGTTTCCACAAAGCCTTTTATAGAGGTAAGCGGTGTTTTTAGCTCATGAGAGACATTCGCGATGAAATCACGGCGCATGATCTCCAGCCTTCTTACTTCTGTTATGTCGTGTATGACCAAGAGACAACCGTTTATTTTATCGCCGTCAAAGATCGGCGCGGCATTAACTTGAAATACCCCATGTACCGGCCAGACAAGGCTCAGCTCGCTTGAGTCAGATCCCCCTCTTTTTAAAACAGCGCTTATAATATCCGAAATATCATTATTGCGGATCGCCTCCAGAAAAAGTTTTCCTTCGACGTCCTTATCTAAGACACCAAAGACCTTCTCGATCGCCGGGTTGATGGAGATTATACAGCCGGTTTTATCAACAACGATCACGCCTTCGATCATGCTGCTAAGGATCGTCGCAAATTTTTGATTTTGTGCTTTAACTTCCCTGATCTTATTCTCGATATCTTCTGCCATTTTATTTAAGGCAACCGCGAGCTCCCCGATCTCATCTCCGGAATTCCGGATCATTTTTCGGCTAAAATCCCCTTCCGCGAACTTACGGGAAACCCGGATCATATTATTGATCGGCCGAATAGTTTGAGACGCTAATATCGAGCCGAGGATGATGGCAAGCCCCAAAGCGAAGAATAGCCCCATAAAGATTATTTTTCTGGCCGCGAATAACGTCCTACGCGCACTCTCAAGCGGAAGCGCCAACCTTAGCGTTCCGATCGTTCCGTCTTTATCTTTCAGCGGCAAAGCCACATACAACATTTTAATTTTGAGAGTAGAAGAGTATCGGATATCGACACCCATCGTACCGTTTAAAGCCTGTTTGACCTCCGGACGGTTGAGATGGTTTTCCATACATAAGGTTTCTTCTCTGGACCTTTCGGAATCGATAAGAACTTTCCCTTCATTACCGATAATGGTTATGCGGCAGTCTATTTTTGGGCGCCATTCTTTTACCAGCGTTCTCAGATCTGCGGCATCTTCTTTTTTCAAGCTTTCAGAGGGGATTTGACTCTCGACTAGACGCGCCTGACTAATTAGAGAGGCTTTGGTATCATAAAGCAAATTCGCTTCTAGATTTCTGTTTAGAAAAAAAGCAACAAAGCCGAGTAAGACCAATATTATGAGAAAATATGAAAATATCAATTTTATCTTAAAACTCAAATTTTTATTCCCCTTATTCAAACCGGTAGCCATAATTCTTTACCGTAACTATGTGTTCTGCTCCACCCTTTAATTTTTTGCGCAATGTCTGGATATGGACATCCACTGTGCGGGTCTGGATTTCCATGGCATTATCGACGCCCCAGATAGCGTCCAGAAGATAATCCCGGGAGAGAACCCTGCCCTTGGCCTTTATCAGCGCCTTTAACAGCTCGAACTCTTTCGCAGTAAGTTCTACAAGTTTATTATTAACCGTTACCCTGATCTTCGAAAAATCAACTGACAATTCCCCTATTTTTAGGATCTCCGGCAGTTTTTCTTTTTTGTTGACGCGCCGTAATATCGCTTTTATGCGGGCGATCAGTTCTCTCGGGCTGAACGGTTTAGTCATATAATCATCCGCTCCCAATTCCAGCCCCACGATTTTATCCGGTTCCTGACTCTTGGCTGTAAGCATAATTATCGGGATATATACAGCCGTGTTTTCTTTTCTGACCCCCTTACAGACCTCTAGCCCGTCCATCCCGGGGAGCATTAAGTCCAGAATGATCAGATCCGGCTGTTTTCTTTTCACTAAATCCAAGGCGTCCTCACCATTACCGGTAGCTACAGTCCTGAAGCCCTCTTTTTTAAGATTGTACTCCAACATCTTAACGATATCTTTTTCGTCTTCTACTATCAGTATTTTCTCTTTCATCTTGCTCCTATTAGGCCATCTCCAGTAAATAAGCCCCAAAATCTATCAATATCGAGGGTATTTTATCATACTAAAGGCCAGAAACAATTCGAAATATGTGTTTAGAAAAATATATCGGAACATGGATCTAAAAGTTACGTATGGTTGAATGGACGGGACACTACCGCGAGAAGGCCGTCGCTTTAACGCATTGTAGGGAACGGTTTGGGACCGTTCCCTACTTTCGTTATAGATCCCTTATTTTGCCACTTTATCAAATTCTTCGATAGTTATCGCCGGGGAGCTCACAAACGCGACACCCGTGAGTTTTGTCAACGCGACCGACGCCTTTATTAGATCCTGAACTTTCGGAAAATCAATGATAAAAGCCAGATCATACCGGCCCACAAGCGCGTGCATGGACTTTACTTCCCCGCCGCATTTTTTGATTATAGCCAATGCTTTTGCCGAACGTGACGGGGATATCCCCTTGATCGCGTCGACCGAATACTTACCTAACATAAGAAAATTTGCCATAACCATTTCCTCCTTTTTAGCATTTTTCACCGGTTCTATTTTCTGACAATACGCGCCTGAGTGAACGACCTTTCCAAAATAGACCATAGTTCATGAGACCCTTTAGCCTGCAGTATATCCTGTCTCACTTTCTCATCGCTAAAGACTTTCGCGATATGCCCGAGTATCTGGACCTGAACATCCTCCTCATACGGGGTCAATATCAGAAAAACGAATTGTGTCGCTTTTCCGTCCGGCGAGTTCCATTCAATACCGGCAATAGACCTGCCAAAAGCGATAACGGGCCTTTTAATAGTGGTGAGCCTCGCGTGAGGGACCGCGATCCCTTCTTCAATGGCTGTACCCATCGCGTTCTCCCGCTGGAGAACGGCACGCGATAATATTTCAGCGACCGGCATTTCATCCTGCGCCGACGCCACCTCGCAAAGTTCCATAATAGCCTCATCTCTCTTGGCGGCCTTTATATCGACGACTACGGCGTTTTCCGCGAAAAATTCCAGAACACTTATCTCTTTTCTTTTCTTGATCGAATAACTCAGCCACGGTCCGACCACTATCGCCGAAATTACCGCGCCAAGGACAATACCCACAACAATTGTTTCCGAGATAAGCCCGTATTCGAGAGCCAAGAGGCCTACGACGATCTCCATCGTGCCGCCCGGAGTATGGGCTATCGCGATCGGAAGGCGGTTGGTCTTCGGGACCTTGGTCAGGCTGACACCCAGCCATGCCCCGAAAAATTTCGCGGAAATACTTATAACCGTTATGAACAGGGCGATAAATAGATCGAAGTTTTTTAGAAAATCCATTTTTAGACCGATACTCGCGAAAAATATCGGCACAAATATTGCAAAGACCATCTGTGAAATAACCTGCCGTGTCCTTTCAGAAAGGGCCCTTGCCCCTCCGGCCATGACGCCGGCTATAAAGAAACCGAACAAAGAATTGATCCCGATCTTCTGGCTGATGGCCCCGCACAAAAGCCCCAGAAGGCAAATAAAAGTAAGCGAATTCGCGGGTTGGGACGTCTGTGCGCTTTTCATTTTCGATATGGCTAAGTTTACGAACATCCTCCCCGCGCTTAGACAAAATATCGTGAAAGCGAAAGTTACGCCTACCAGGATAAGGATACCCGCGATATTTACGCCGGCCTGTGTAAAAAACCCCAGGACAAGGGTGAACATAAGCCACCCAATTATGTCATTTATGGAAAGAGCCGATATTATGAGAAACCCCATGTCGGTCTTTATGACTTTTAGGTCATGTAATATCCTCGCGGCAACCGGCATGGCGCTTATTGTCATGACCGTCGCCATAAAAAGCGCAAAAGCTATCCTATGGGACGGATCTATCAAATACCGGTCCGGCAGGAACATGGCCGCCGCGAAAGAAATGGTCATAGGGACAATAACATCGGTTATCGCGATCACGAACGCGTCTTGCCTTTGCTTCCAAGCGCTCGCAAAATTGAACTCAAGACCTATCTCTAGCAGAAAAAATAATATTCCGACCCATGCGATCGTCTCCAGCATATTTTGCTGAATTATGTCTTTTGGAAAGATAATTTGATAAAAATCCGGGGAGAAACGCCCAAAGATCGTAGGACCCAGTATTATCCCGACCAATATCTCACCGGTAAGAGAAGGCTGTTTAAAACGCCTGAAAAGCTCGCCAAAAAGCCTTGCCATACCCAATAGGAGAAATATCTGGATAAGGAATATCAGGATATTTTGCTCATTTAGATAGTTCACTTCTTCGCTTCCTTTTGAACAACTATTTCCTCAGTTTGCGGTTATCCCGTTTTGGAAAATGGCATTTCGCACACAGTTTTGGAAATTTTTTGCTGTACACAACGGTGGGGTCAGACCTCTCGAGGTCGACGACTTCTTGAGGCCTGACCCCACCGTAACTTTTTAGGCAAAGAATTTCCTACCGTTTGAGCACGGAATGCCCCTTTTCAAAAATATTACAAATACGTCGCATAAACTATAAAATTAAATATACACTATTTTAGCGCATGAGAAAAATTTATTTCCCGCCAAGGACCCGTATCGCCTTCCGCAAGCTCTTGCCCAATCCCAACTCTTTTATCCGCCACAAAGTGTTCACGGAAAACAGTCGTCGTATCCGGTTCATCCTGTTTTTTCTGTCGATCATCTTTTCTGCCGCTGAGGCTAGTTCCCTAAACCTCTCCCGCGGTATATTCGGACAAAAATAATTCGCCGGGCTCTGGTGGTAATACAGCGACACATCAAAATCATCTTTTATAAGCCCTTTTGCCTTACAGATATCGAATGCCTCTGTTCCGGGGTAAGGCGTAAAGATGCTATAGATCACTCTGTCGCATTTGGTGCTTTTTATGGCGTTTATCGTATCCAAAAGGGTTTCTTCCGTCTCTTCAGGGAACCCTATCATGTAAAAAACATGTAATTCAATGCCGTGTTTTTTTATTATTCGGCACGCTTTCAGAGCGTTCTCTATGGTGATATTTTTTCTTATTCTCTTTAAAATATCGTTGTTCCCCGACTCTATCCCGAGTTTTATTGCATAACACCCTGCCTGTTTCATCAATTGTATGGTCTCATCATTCACCAAATTTACATGGATCTCACAAGCCCATTTCACCCCGGGCGATCCCTTTCGTATCTCGCCGCAAAGCGCGTTCAGATATTCCTTATTGACGCCGAAGGTATCATCTTCGAATACGACTGACGACAAGCCTTTCGCGCGAATACTGTTTATCTCAGCGACAACATTACACGGAGAACGGAACCTGACTTTGCGGCTCCATATTTTATGCGAAGCGCAAAAAAAACAAGTATAAGGACAGCCTCTTGTGGCAAATATATGATTGAAAGCGTTAAGGGGATATGTTTGATATCCTCTTAATACCTGCG
>JAQUNB010000087.1 GCA_028717825.1 Candidatus Omnitrophota bacterium | reverse complement strand
CCCGTCAATATCTCATACGCCTGTATATATTTTTCGGAGGTTTTTTGCGCGATATCATCGGGAAGCTGCGGACCGGGAGGCGTTTTGTCCCACGCCAGCGTTTCAAGATAATCACGCACGAACTGCTTGTCAAAACTTTTCTGTCCGCGGCCGCTTTTGTAATCGTCTTTCGGCCAAAAACGCGAGGAGTCCGGCGTTAGTATTTCATCCATTAAGATTATTTTGCTCCCAACCTTTCCGAATTCGAATTTCGTGTCGGCGATGATTATACCTTTCGATTCGGCGTAGTCTCGGGCCTTTTTATATACCGCTATACTTTTTTCCTTTAGGAACGTGAAATCGGCGTCCCCGACCATTCTTTTCATTTCATCCTGCGAAATGTTCTCATCGTGGCCCGATTCCGCTTTTGTCGAAGGCGTAAATATGGGTTCTTCCAGTTTGTCGGATTCTTTGAGCCCTTGCGGCAGTTTCACGCCGCTTACTTTTCCGCTTTTTTGATAATCTTTCCACCCGGAGCCTGATATATACCCTCTTACGATACATTCTACGGGAAGACCAGCGGCCTTTTTGACCAGCATACTTCTTCCGTCAAGTGTCTGGCGGTGTTTTTTTAATTTTGGTTCTATTTTTATTATTTCATCTATATCTGCGGTAATAACATGATTATCGATTACGTCCCGGGTAAACTCGAACCAGAACGCCGATATCATATTGAGAACTCTTCCTTTGTTCGGGATACCATTCGGCATGATCACATCAAATGCCGAGATCCTATCGGTCACCACGAAAAGCAGTTTATCCCCAAGGTCATAAACATTCCGAACTTTACCTTGTTTAAAAAGTTTGAGTTCCGGGATATTTAAGTTCAATATGGGTGTAGATATCATCTTTCATCCCCTCGGTATCGTAACTAGTGACTTGTGTCTAGTGACTAGTTTTATAGGTTACGTATCTCGTATCGCGTATTTCGTCATTTACACTATAAACATGTCGTCTTCATTGGCACGATATACGAAATACGACATACTGTTCTTTATCCTTTTTCCAAAACGAACGGCGACACGTAGTCTCCGTGTTTCTCGCGGCATTTCTCAAGCCGCATCTTCTGGGCATCCAGCGTTTTCATCAATATGTGCGGTGTATCAAATACCTTGGTGTGATATATATTCTTTATCCTCTCGATCTTTGCCAGATTCTCCGATATACGGATCTTAAATTGTTCTTCATATTGTTCTTTAGTATAAGAAGCGTTAAGTATCTTTTTGAACAGCACGGTCAGGTCCTCATATATAGGAATAAGACCAACCGGCGTTTTTATCTCACCCGCTTCACCATGCACTCTCATTTCCATCCATTTGACCCACACATGTTTATCCTTTATGCCGTTAAGATATTTACCTTCCTTGTTACGCAGGAAATAATTAACATGAAATACCAAAGGCGGGTTTTTAACGTCTTTTACTATTTCTAGATTATTCTGGATATACCTTCCGATCGGGATCGATAAAAAGTCCAGGTTTGCCATCAGGTTAAATTTTCTGATGCCTTCCTGCCCTAGTGTCGCAGCCGTGGTCTCGGATTCGATAGTGGCAGCTTGCGCCAAAATACCGTGTTCCCAACTAAATGATTGGCATACCGGAACACTCGTGTCGGAGTCCCTGCCGCCATAGATCACGCCACTCACTAGAACTCCGTCCTTATTTTCTAGATTTGTGTCACAGTTATCCAGATCACTCAGTTTTATAGTGTACCTTGCGTTCTTATGCGCAAACAGTACTTCCCTGTCATCGGGACCTTTTTTCCCGGGAAACCATTTACCGGCAAAATTCACACCTTCTTCGGGCGCGGGCCTACCGTCGCCCAGCCAACGGGGATTATTTTCACTCGTCACTAAAATATTAGAGAATATCACTTCACCCGGGGTCGTAAGCGCTTTGAATATTTTTGGATCGTTCTTTTCGTTGACGTCTTGGATAATACCGAATATGCCGCGCTCGACATTCACGGTCCGGATTTTACCGTCGATATTGCGCAAATACGCGATATCATCGCCTATTATCTTTTCACCTTCAAGCATTGCCGTGGCCGTCTTACCGCAAGCGCTTGGGAACGATCCTGTAAAATACGTAAGCCTCTTGTCGTCAGGCCCGTAAACACCCATAATGAACATATGTTCCGTCAGCCATCCTTCTTCGGACGCCTTTTTAATAGCAAGCCTCATGGCTAATTTCTTAAGCCCTACCGTGTTTCCCGCATATTGCGTGTTCATCGAATAAACCATCTCTTCAGCCAAATCTATATAAACACGCCTGTTATAGACGTCAGAGCTTACGTTGTTTTCCATCACGCCGGCGGAATGAACAAACCTAAAAAACCTCTCTGAATTACCTATTTTCCTGAATTCCTCATATCCGCTCCGGTAAAGCAAGTCCTCAGAATGCGCCACATAGCAGGAATCCGTGATCTGTACAGCGGGTATCGAGAAAATCGAGTCGGTCGGGCCTAAACAGAAAAAACATACGTACATTTCTCTGCCGACCATTGAATCTTTGTATAGAGCATGCACTTCTTTTATCCCGACCTCCCTATCAATGGACTCAATATCGGAACCCAGAACCTCATCCTGTCTCAATAAATATTTTGTACTGAATTTATCTCTTCCCTGATCGTAGTATCCGTCAAAATGTACGGTGTGCCCCTTTGTCTTTAACGCTTTTTCTTCACCGTTCTTTAAGGATTTTTTGCGTATATATACCGCGTCTTCGGGCGAATCGGTCCGCACAAAGATCGAATCGGGATTGCAGAGCTCCGCATACTTAGCGATAAAATCATATACCTTGTCATTTTTTATCGTTTTTAGTCTTTCGAGATGTTCATTACTACATTTTTTCTTAAATAGTTTGATGTGTTCGTCTTTCATGATCCCGCTCCCTTTCTCACATAGATTTTACGCTATCTCCCGCACTTTTAAACGCTTAGGGCTATATATACTATAACATAACTTATATCGTGTCAAATATTTCAACCCACCCCCACATCCCGCGCTTGACCCTGCGTGCCTTTGACGATATAATCTACCTAATGTTAATACCAAAAAGGGAGAATTTATGGCCAAAGCTGTAAAACTGTTTTTATGTTCTTTATGCATTGTTGCTTTTGCGTCCGGATGCGTCTCTTCTTCAAAATATAATTTTGCCTCGCTTATAGGCTACAACATGGCGGATCTTCGGGAAGCCAAAGATAGCGGAAAAATAAGAACATTTTCTATGTCATATGACGAAGCCTATGAAAAAGTAAAGGCCATTCTGGCAGAGAACGACCTTTTTGCCTTTAGGGCCAGCAAAAAACATGGATATATCGTAGCGGTAAATTTCCAAAAACAGGTTAATACGACACGTGTGGGTATATTTTTTGAAAAAGTAAGCGAGAGTGAAACTAAGATAACGTTAAGTTCATTAAGTTCGCCTACGCTCGAGCAGGCTGCCGGCATCATTTTCTCTGGATTAGAAGCTAAAGATCAAGCGAAGTAAAAGTTCCACTCATCAAGCGAATATTTTGCGCGGATGATCTTTTCCAGTTTTCCCTCAACTGAAAAATGGGTCTTAATA
Organism: Candidatus Omnitrophota bacterium; assembly: GCA_028717825.1. Lineage (GTDB taxonomy): Bacteria > Omnitrophota > Gorgyraeia > Tantalellales > Tantalellaceae > JAQUNB01. The sequence goes on along the minus strand of JAQUNB010000087.1, from coordinate 2,353 downwards.
CAAGAAACGCTTCCGAAAGATCCCATCAGTATCCCCTCTAACCTTTTTTTTCCAATGGGTATATTACTTATAAACTCCGCGTGACCGCGCCCTTTTCTATATGCCGGCTCTTTGGGCGGATGTTTAAGGTAATTAGATATTCTGTCGATGTCAAAATCATATAAAAACGTGCCGTGATGAAGAAAATATTTCCGCTTTCTAGCCTGCGCGTTCCCGGATATTTTCCTATTATTTATGGCGAGATCCGATATCGGCAAGAATTTAACATCATACCCCGAGCCTCTCAAAAGCTCAGAGATGCCGCCCAAGATGCACTCATATGAGGTTATAATATTTTTGAATTTCTCGTTTTTTTCATATGCTAGTACGGCTGAATAATTCAGGCAACCCGGCCCTTGAAGTATGGTGCCGCCGCCGGAGATACGCCGCAGAACTTTAATGCCGCCGCGGCTGCAATTTTCCATCAAACAATTTTCTTCGGCCTTTTCGGCGCGGCCAAGGACGACAAAATATTCTTTTGATTCCCACACGCGGAAAGTTTCCCCGAGTTCCCCTCTCTCAGCTTCCATAAGGAGAAATTCGTCCATTGCTAAATTTTCACAAGGCTCTTTGGCGTTGTAATCGATAAGGTCCATTTTATGATTTTTGATTGAAAAGTTTGCTTATAAACAAGCAATATCCATATCTTTAGCGGCTTTCACTTCGTCAACTCTGGATACTGGCGCTTTTTGGGGGAAATTCTTAAAAACCTCGGGTTGTTTTTCCGCAAGGAGCGCGAGTTCCGTCATGATTTTAATAAAGTTATCCAAGGTCTCCTTGCTTTCGGTCTCGGTAGGTTCCACCATCATCGCTTCCTTTACGATCAAAGGAAAATAAATGGTCGGTGGATGTATGTCTCTGTCGATAAGGGCCTTTGCTATATCCAGTGCCCTCACGCCGTGCTCTGACTGCCTCGACGCCGAGATCACAAACTCATGAAGACAGCCTTTTTCGAAAGGAATATCATAGTGATCCTTGAGCTTGGCTTTAAGATAATTTGCGTTCAATACCGCGTTCTCGCTGGCCTCGATGAGCCCTTCTTTACCTAAAAGTAAAATATAGGCGTACGCCTTAACAAGTACTAAAAAATTCCCGTAAAATGGCGATATATAACCTATCGAGAGAGGTTCATCATAGTTTAAAGCATACGACCCGTCCTCTTTTTTCACCACGCGCGATGTCGGCAGGAACGCCGCCAGTTTTTTCTTAACGCCTACCGGCCCCGCTCCCGGCCCGCCGCCGCCGTGCGGAGTCGCGAAGGTCTTGTGCAGATTAAGATGGACGACGTCGAATCCCAGATCAGCCGGGCGCGCTTTCCCTAAGATCGCGTTGAGGTTCGCCCCGTCGTAATACATGAGCGCCCCGACTTCGTGCGCGAGATCCGCTATCTCTTTTATCCGCGGGTTAAAGATACCGAGCGTGTTCGGGCACGTCAGCATGACCGCGGCAACATCGCGCGTTAATAGCTTCTTGACCTCGTTTATATCCATATCACCTTCTTTACCCGAAGGCACCGTAATAACTTCATATCCGGCGATCGCCGCCGACGCGGGGTTAGTCCCGTGCCCGGAATCGGGGATAAGGACAAATTTTCTTTTATCTTTATTGTGCCGGTGATACGCCGCGATAAGCATTACACCGGTAAGCTCTCCGTGCGCGCCCGCCATGGGCTGCATAGTAAAGGCATCCATGCCCGTGATCTCGCATAACTGTTTTTCCAGATTATTTATTACCTCAAGAGCGCCTTGCGTAAGCGACGCCCCCTTCAAAAGCTGAGGTGCCAATGGATGAAGCGAGGTAAATTGGTCGAATCCGGCTATTTTTTCAGTGATTTTCGGGTTATATTTCATGGTACAGGACCCGAGTGGATAAAAATTAGAGTCCACGCTGAAATTGCGTTTTGATAAATTCGTGAAATGTCTTACGACTTCCGGTTCCGAGACAGAAGGCAGCTTCGCGTCGCTTTTCCTTTTATATTTAGGGTCGATGCCCTTCCCGGACGGAACCTCTTTTCCCGGCACCGTTATACCCATCCTGCCTTGTTTGGATCTCTCGAATATTAGTTCCATAAAGCCTTCTCCAACTCTTTTGCGAAAGAATCGATCTCTTCTTTAGTTCGTTTTTCCGTTACCGCTATAAGCATATGATCCGCAAGATCAGGATAATATCTGCCAAGAGGAAAACCCGCGGCGATCTTCTTGGCGATTAGATCACCTATGACCTTATTCGGGTCTTTCGGAAGCTTTATAACAAATTCGTTGAACGTGGGCGAACTTCTTTTTACCTCCACGCCTTTTATCTTTTCTAAAACCTG
>JAQUNB010000086.1 GCA_028717825.1 Candidatus Omnitrophota bacterium | reverse complement strand
TAGGGCTTTCTTTTAAACCTAATACCGACGATCTTCGTAACGCGCCCGCGTTAGATATAATAAAAGAACTCAAAGCGATGGGGTCAAAGATAAAAGTGTATGACCCGCAAGCGATGGAAGGCGCTAAAAAAATAATGCCGGATATCGAGTATTGCCAAAACGCGTATGAGACGGCCAAGAACAGTGAGGCACTTTTGATCTGCACTGACTGGGACGAATTTAAGAAGCTGGATCTGGACAAGCTTAAACAGAGCATGCAGGTCCCGATCATTTTTGACGGAAGGAATATCTTTAATGCTGAAGAGGTAAGGGCAAAAGGCATTAAATATTTCGGCGTGGGGTATGGCTTCTGCGCGTGAGTGGCTTAATCTATCGGAGGGATAGTGGTTCTTGATAAAGAATACAAAGATATGTTCTTTAATGATTTCCTGCGCGATGCCAACAGCTTGCTTGATGTGTTCAAGAAGTCTTTCCCGGCGATCGGATCGGGAGACGTAACCGCTTTAAAGAACGCTCACAGAGCCGCCCATAGTCTTAAAGGGCTGGCAGCCATGATGGATGAAGAGGAAATACGCGCCTTTTCTAAAAAAATAGAAGACGCGCTGAAACCCCTCATTGATCAGGGCGGTCAGATCGACAGGGCTTTCATCGACCAGCTTATGGCTAGTTACGTGGAGATAGAGAACAGATTAAAAGAGTACGCTGAGAAAAAAGGAAGTACATTAGGAGAAATATCGAAAGAAAAACAGGAAGGAAAGCACGGCTCGCAAAAGATCCTGATCGTCGAAGACACGGTTGGGATAGCGAAAGCTTTAAAATACAGGCTTGAGAAAAGAGGGTTCAATGTAAATCAGGCATTTGACGGAGAAGAGGCCATGGAAAAGATCCCTCAGTTCAATCCCGACGTGATCCTGCTCGATGCGTATCTTCCAAAACTTAACGGCATAGACATATGCCGTAAGTTGCGCGCAGACGAAAAATATAAAAAGATCATAATTATAATGATATCCGCTTCGGAAGAAAATAAGACGCTTTCCGAAGAAGCCGGCGCAAGAGATTTTATGCTCAAACCGTATGATCCCGAAGAACTTATCGAAAAGATCAAAAAATATCTCGGAGAATAGAACATTTCTTGAAAAGACTTTTATAGCGCGGCTACTTGCTCTTTTTAAGATAATTTTTAGTTATCTCTCCTTTTAAAAAGGAATAAGCGCTTTCCACGTTGTCGAAGACTTTGAACAGTTTCAGGTCTTTTTTAGAGATCACGTTCCACTTGACCAGCGCGTTAAAATTGATCACTTCATTCCAGTATTCTTTGCCGTAGAGCACTATTGCCATGCGCTTACTGGTCTTTTCCGTCTGTACGAGCGTCAATATCTCAAAAAGTTCATCCATTGTTCCGTACCCGCCCGGGAACACCACAAGGCCTTTAGCAAGGTAAAAGAACCAGAATTTCCGTATAAAAAAATAATGAAAATCAAAGGCAAGTTCTTTGGTCTGGTAGATATTAGGGGTTTGTTCCGTGGGAAGGCTGATATTAAAACCTAGTGATTCACCGTGGGCGTTCAGGGCGCCTTTATTTGCGGCTTCCATTATGCCGGGGCCGCCTCCGGAACAAACAAAGTAATACTCGCCTTTTTTCTGCAGCTCCCTGAACCATAGCGTTAGTTTCTCGGACAATTTGACAGCGTCCTCATAATATTTTGACATATAGAGCATCTGTTTAGCGTTTTCATATTCCGTTTGCGCTTTTTTGGATGGCTTCGGGAGCTGTTTAATCTTTTTACCGAGGTTGCGTAGATTTTTAAGGGATTCTTCTCTCGAAGTAAGTCTGGCCGATCCAAAAAAAACTATGGTGTTCTTTACCCGATATTTGTGGAACCTGGCTGCAGGCTCAAGCAATTCAGCGAGAACACGGATCGTTCTTGCCTGAGGGCTATTAAGGAACGCGTAATTATCGTATGCCTTTATGAGCCAATTTGGTTTGTTTTTTTTATTCATGTGGAAATCCTCTCGTTTAGAGTGCGTGAGAAGTATCAGTTTATAAATATACCATAAGAGATGACGAAAGGGTATATATAATGATAAAACAAAAACCGCCTTGTTAGGCGGTCTTTGTCTCGGGATGTGGTGGTGCATGTATATTTTATTAAATCGATCTCATTTTTTTTCTAAATTCATAATCATTTTTAGCCAAAGTGATACTCTTCGCATCAGGATAGTATTTTTTTATAGCCGATTCAAGGGATGTCTCGCTGGTTGTGTACATTACCTTATTGGAAATAAAATTATAAGTGCCGTTGTCTGTTCTCCACGCGCAGATGGCATGGCGTATTTGCATGCCTTTGAAATCAACAAGAACTATATCATTCGATATCCTGTGATCGGTCAATACGGAGGAGACTAAGACAGCGAAGTCTTCGCAATCGCCACTTCGGGAATCGATCGTTGTTTGCGCAGACTGCCAATTATCATTTATTTCGAATGTATATTGGAATTCATCAGAAAGCCATTCGGCCAGATCTTTAGGTGTTTGAATATTGGAAGGAAGACCCTCTAAAGCATAAGCTGAATTTAGAGATAATATTGTAGTAATGATCAACATTGCTATGGTTGCCGTTAAGTTCCTTTTCATCTCACACCTCCCATTTGGACTGCCGAATTTCTTTTCAAACCCTAACTTTACTTTCACCTAAAGTATATATTCGGTGTATTAAGTAATAGTTAAGCTTTTATTAATTTTCGGTTAATTTTATTTTGAGGCATAAGTCCTTTATTCTAAATAAGTTACAATCAACGGCAGGATAAAAAAACACAGATTTTGTTGATTTATTTCTTTCTTTTAATTGTGTGATAATTTTATTGAGAAGGGATTTGACTAAAAAATTAGTTTTCTGCGTCAAGCTTGTATCCAAAACCTCTTACATTTTTGATAAGATTCGCGACATCGCCAAGCTTTTCACGGAGGTGCCTGATGTGAACGTCTATCGTTCTGGCAACAACGATCTTTTCTTCGCCCCAGAGGTGCTCGAGTATTTGTTTTCTTGATAGGACGTGCCCTTGTCTTGAGGCAAGAAAATCCAGTATACGGAACTCTACGGAGGTAAGAGCTATTTCTTTTCCATCGATGGTCACTACGTACTTAGCGGGGTCTATTATTACGCGTTCATTTACAGTGATCGGTTTTTTTTCGTTGTTTTCACTCTTTCTACGCAGGATGGCTTTGATCCGCGCGTTCAATTCCTGAAGCGAAAAAGGTTTTACGACGTAGTCATCCGCCCCCAGATCGAGCCCGGAAACTTTATCGGTCTCAGCGTGATCTGCCGAAAGGATGATTATCGGGATGGCCAAAAGTTTGTCGTTCTCCTTCAATTTTTTGCATATCTCGAAACCATTTAGGTCCGGAAGGCGTATATCCAGAATAATAAGATCGGGCTTTTTGTCTTTAAGGAGCTCGAATAGTTCCTTTCCGCTATTCGCACCCTTAACGGTATAATCTCTATCGGAAAGGTATTTGGAGACAGTGTTTACTATTTCTTTTTCGTCATCTACGACGATAATATAAGGAGAGACCATAAAAACCTCAGAGAAAAGTTAAGATTGTGTTAAGTTCACTATTACTATTCTAAATTTAAATATTATGGATTGCAAGAAATATATTTATAAGATAACGAAACAAACTATGCTGGCTTTCTACGGGTCCTGTCGGCGGGGTTCGTTACGCAATCATTCGCGATCTGGGTATTATGTTATGGTATGGTTAATATACGCCCAATCAGTTATTTACTTACCCTAAAGGGTGCGTTAAAATATATCAAAACTAAGTCAGGTGAAAAAATGATGATCAGAAAACTTAACAAGTGTAAAAAGATAACCGCCGGGGACGGATCCTTCCTTAGGGAATTATTACATGCGGGAAAAGGCAAATTCAGCTTTGGTTATAGCTTGGCGCACGCTATAGTCAAGCCGGGCAAGTCGACCAAGCCGCATATGCTGAGCCTTTCGGAAGTGTATTATATATTGGAGGGTCGTGGCGCCATGTATATTGGCGGGAAAAAAGGGATCGTCAAAAAAGATGATGCGGTGTATATCCCCCCGAAGGCAAAACAATATATTAGGAATACCGGAAAGCGAGATCTGAAATTTTTGTGTATAGTTGATCCCGCGTGGCGGGCCTCCTGCGAAAAAATTTGCGTCCCAAGCAAAACAAATTGAAAGATGGCTTCGAATACTACGGGGTAAGTCATGGATACGAACAGCGTCCAACGGAACATCATGGTCGACACACAGATAAAGGCAAGAGGGATACGTGATGCTAAAGTTTTAGACGCGATGCGGAAGGTCGAAAGGCATCTTTTTGTCCCGGAAGGATTTGTCGATAGTGCGTATGCGGATATGCCGTTACCGATAGGTTGTGGGCAGACCATCTCACAGCCGTATATCGTCGCGTATATGACAGAAGCCTTGCGTCTTAAACCGACCGATCGGATCCTTGAAATAGGAACGGGCTGTGGTTATCAGGCTGCGGTGCTCGGGGAAATAGTAAAAGAAGTGTATTCGATAGAAGTGGTAAAAAGTCTAGCGGAAGAGGCCCGCGTGAGGCTGGAGAGGCTCGGATACAAAAATATCAGGGTAAAATGGGGCGATGGGTATGACGCATGGCAGGCGTACGCGCCTTACGATGCTATAATCGCGACGGCAAGCCCCGTTGAGATCCCTCAAAAACTGGTTGAACAATTAAAACCGGGCGGAAAAATGATCCTTCCGGTTGGATCTTTTTTTCAAGAGTTATATTTGGTCGAAAAGACCGAAACCGGTGTAAGGGAACAAGCGATACTTCCCGTGAGATTCGTTCCTATGGTTCATCCAAGAGAAAAAGAGTTTAATGAAAACGAATAGGACCTTCAAGAACATACGATATATTACAATTCTCATTAATGGAATTAAGTGTAAGTTTTCTCGTTATTGGCTCATTTGTCTTTTTCTCTTCTTTTTTGCGGCGGGCTGTACCGGATCTTCCGATATTCTTGGGAAAGAGATCACGGTTAATATAGACGGAGACAAAAATGTAACGCTTAATGATGGACAGGTGCTTATCGCGAGGCTTGGATCTAATCCCACGACAGGGTATTCTTGGGATCTGGAGAATGAGAATAATAGTGTATTGATCGAAGCCGGCGAACCTGTTTTTGTCCCATCGGTCCGGAGCGACAAGATCGTCGGCGCGGGCGGGATCACGGAATATCGGTTTGCGACGAAAAAAAAGGGTAATGATAAATTGGTGTTTAAATACATGCGGCCGTGGGAAAAACAAACTGCCCCGGCGAAAAGATACGTAATAAATGTATCAGTAAGGTGAGGTTTATGGAAAAGCAGGATATACGCAACTATACGCTGGAAGAACTTAAAAAGGAAATGGTTTCCATGGGGGAACCGGTCCACAGGGCAGTGCAAATTTTTAAGTGGCTGAACCAGAAAAGCGTTTCAGAATTTAAATCGATGACAGACTTGCCTAGATTGTTATGCAACAGGCTGGATAAAGCCTTTATTATCGGCGAACTTAAGGTAGAGGATCATAAAAAATCGAAAGACGGGGCCGAAAAGTTCCTTTGGCGGCTCAGGGACGGAAAGTTCGTTGAGTCGGTCCTTATTAGAGATAACGAAAGAATGACACTGTGTCTTTCGACACAGGTAGGCTGCAAGTATAGATGTTTATTCTGCGCCAGCGGTAAGATGAACTTTGTAAGGGATCTTGAAGCGGGGGAAATAGTCGGCCAGATACTTCAAGTATGGCGGATATACGGGATGAAGCCTTCGAATATCGTGTTCATGGGCATGGGCGAGCCGTTCGATAATTATGATAATCTTGTTAAGGCGCTAAAGATCATCAATGACAAGGACGGGCTCGGCATCGGGGCGAGAAAAATGACCGTTTCGACCTGCGGTATCGTCCCCGGGATATTGAAATTGAAAGATATAGGCCT
>JAQUNB010000085.1 GCA_028717825.1 Candidatus Omnitrophota bacterium | reverse complement strand
GACGCTCTTCCGATCTCCTTTAAATGAAGTATTATCACTAAACGCATATCTGGATAAAAAACCTGCCTAAAAAACTTAAAGAGGATTTCACTTCAAGTTTTTCCTAGGCATATCTTCACAAAAAAAACAGACAAAGAAAGACATGCAAGGAACAATATCCCGCGGCTATAAATTATAAGATACCGGCGAAACAGAGGGTCGATATAGTTTTGGAATCAGATAATTTCCCCGACCTAAACAACTTGCGGACTTCTTTGACGGACAGATACTTAACCGTTATTAGCTCATCCCGATCCTTTTCAGCCTCAACCCGACCGGAACATTCAGCTTTAAAAATATATATCTTTTCGTCGGTAAAACCCGGAGTGGTATAAATAAATCCGAGTTTCTTCAGGTTCTTTAACCTATATCCGGTTTCTTCCGCCACTTCCCTATTGGCGCAACTCACCAACGATTCCCCCGGATCTAGTTTCCCTGCAGGAAGCTCCAGCAAATACTTTCCGATAACAGCCCGATATTGATTGATAAAAACTATACGATCTTTTAGGAAAGGTATAACGATAACCGCACCGGGATGTTCGATCTCTTCAAAATACGCGCAAATACCATTGGGAAGTTTTTTTATACTTTTGTAGACTTTTAAGAGGCGTCCCTGAAAAACACTTTTACGGCTGTAAGCCATTTTATCCGTCACCTATACGCTTAATAGCAAGGTTTAGCACCTTAAGCATAACGACCTTTTCAAGATAGACCAAGCTGAAAGGTTTTATTATATAATCGTCTGCCCCGAGACTAAAAGCTTCCTGCACGACTTCGTCGTCAGCGACACTCGTCATCATAACAACCCTTGTATCGGGTGCCATAGCTTTTATTTCCTTAAGCACTTCTATACCGTCTTTTCCCCACCCGAGTCTTATATCCAGAAGAACGATCTGAGGAGCTTCGGTCTTTACCATTTTCAAAGCAACATTCCCGTTCGTAGCTTGGACGACATCGTAATGCTTGTTAGTAAAAAACTCGTTCAGGAAGGAAACGATCCCTTCTTGATCATCTACAATCAATATTTTTAGTTTTGGAACACTACGCTTATCCTTCATGGTCTCCTCAAAAAAAATAACGTTTAAACATAAGAAGTATACATAATCGATCCCGACTTTTCAACACAAACATAAGCCATAAAAACAAAAAAGGAGCGTTATGCTCCTTTTTTGCATGTTAATATTTTGACCATCATTATTTTTTTAAGTAATCAAGCACTGCTTCGCCTTTTTTCTCATCCCACTCTTTTCGAAAATCGTCTTTACCTTTCGTATTAAGAGAAGGCATGACCGTATAAGTGCTAAAAACCGGGGAACCGGTCCTACCCGCATTGTTCGATACGCCTGATAAGGGTATAAATTGTAGAAGCAAACTTGACGAAATAAAAAGCATGGCGATAACAGACACAAGATACTTTTTCATCTTGTAAGCGCGCAAAGATGAGATCTTTGTTTTCATTTCAACACCGAAATCCACATCCCCACGCAGATATTCACCCGCGATATCAATTGCGCTATCCGGATCAGGAGCATCGCAAACAACTTCAATAACTGTTCTATATTTCATATTCCCCACCATCCTTTTATAAGCACACTTTCATTACATTTACTATTGTACACTTATAACGAAGATAAAGCAACTAACTTTTTTAAATTTTAACCTATTGTGAAAATATTATAACAAATTGCATACTAAAAATCAATATTTTTCTAAACGCCTAAAGCACACGAACTTTTACACATTCAACAGTTTGATCATTTCCGCATGGATCATCCCATTAGTCGCAACTATTTGCTTTTGAAAAATGTCAAATTTGCCGTTATCAAGTGTTGATATTTTTCCGCCCGCTTCTTTTACGATCAATTGACCCGCGGCAGTATCCCAAGGCGCAAGACCAAACTCCCAAAACCCTTCAAATCTACCGCACGCAACATAACAAAGATCTATCGCGGCGGCCCCTAACCGTCTGACTGCTTGAGCTTTTTCGAGCATCTTCCTCATAAAATCCAAATTCTTTTTTCTAGTATCCATATCGTAGGCAAAACCCGTGACCATCAGGGAATCCGGTATTTTGTCGATCTTTGATACGGATATTTTTTTACCGTTCAGATAGGCCCCCTTGCCCTCTTCCGCCTCGAACATCTCATCCCTCGCCGGATCGTATACAACTCCGAACTTAACATCATCCTTGTACGCAACAGCGATCGATACACAAAAGATCGGAAGCGCATGCGCGTAATTGGTAGTGCCATCCAAAGGATCTATGATCCATTTGAAATCATCCCTCAAAAGCAGCTCTCCCCCCTCTTCCGCCAAGATCGAATGCTCCGGGAAATGCTTTTTGATCATACTTACTATCATTTTTTCACATTTTTTGTCGACATTCGTCACAAGATTATTATGGCCATTTTTATGTGAGATCTCTTTTATTTTCCCGAGATTCTTGATCGCGTAAGCGCCTGCCTTATATGCGGCGCACACTGCGACTTTCCTGATCTTTCCTAAATCTTTCATCGCCCCTTCTTTCCAAAACATTAAAAAATTAATTCTTTTTGATCTTACCCAACGGGCAGTTTTTACATAGCCCCATTTTTTTCTTACAGAACCTCTTTGCCGTTTCGACTATACACGCGTGTAGTTTATTCAACTTTTTTACCCTCAGTGGAAAATTCTCATGGACGAGATGCTGGACATCATCATATGCCACATCTTCATTTATTATACCATGACGTGAAAAAATACGTTTTGTATAAGCGTCCACGACAAAAACCGGTTTATCGAGCGCGTATAAAAGTATACTATCGCAAGTTTCAGGGCCGACCCCTTTTACTGAAAGCAATTTCTTTCTTAATACTCCTTGCCGTTCTTTTTTTAGCGCTTCTAAACGCCCTCCGCATTCTTCTAAAATAAAGCGGCAAATATTTTTTAGCCTTCCGGCCTTAACGCGGTGGTATCCCGAAGAACGGATAAGCCCGGCCAAGGCCGTCTCATCCATATTACCGATCTTTCGGACAGTTAAGGCGTTATTCTTTTTTAATTCCATAATAGCCTTCTCAACGTTACCCCATGAGGTATTCTGGGTTAAGATAGCCCCAACTATAACCTCGAAGGGACTATCCGCTGGCCACCACGAAAGATCACCATAATATCCTTCCATAAGATCGTATATGTGCTTCAATTTATTTTTTGTCTTGTTCATATCACTTGTCACTGGTTTACGTCGTTTGATTAGGATCTTTCGGTGTAAATTTTTTTGCCATATTGATCCTCTCAAATATCGGTGGATGGTTAAAAAGAAATATTTTTTTTATCTTTGACGGGCTCATATCGGCGAGATTCTTCTCCCCCAGTTTTCTCATCATGGCTATAAAGTTCTCGGGGTTATTTGTAAGTTCAAGCGCGAACAGATCCGCGTCCCTCTCCAAAATACGGGAAAAATAATTCTGCACAGGAAGGAGCATGATCCCGGAAATGAACATGAGAAGCATCATAATCGGGAACAAATACAGGTCAGAGACACTCGACGCACCGGAAATCGACACGACCCAGCCGATGACCTTTGACAGAACAAAAAATCCGAGAATCGTAAACACGCCTGAGAAAAACAAAAGCTGCCAGATGTGACGGAGCTTAAAATGACCAAATTCATGAGCTACAACGGCCTCAATCTCGCCGGGTGAAAATTCGCCAAGCAAGGTGTCCGTCAGGATAACTCTCCGCGTACCGCCCAAACCGGTTAGCGCCGCGTTAGCTTTCTTTGTCTTACGGCTGAAATCTATCTGACAAACGTCCAACAGATCGATCTTCGCTTTTTTGGCCATGACCAGCACCTTTTCTTTTAAAGCACCGTCGCTTAACGACGAATACTTAAAAAATACAGGGATCAAGAGAACGGGAAAGATCTTGGTAAGTATGACCGTGAAGAAGATCCATCCAAAAGATGCGACCAGCCACCAATGTCCGGGAAAAACACGCAAGATCAGATAGAACGCTTCAACACAAAAAACAAAAAAAACAAAAGATATCGCCAAGGACTTCATTTCATCGACCGCCCAGCCCCGGAGGTCTTGAGTCGATAGACAAAATTTCTTCTCAACAATAAATGAGCTTACAAAATGGACCGGCAAGCCTACAACATAAGACAAGAACAGGAGTAGCCCTGAAAACATAAGGCATTGAAGATAAAAATTGTCAGTTAAGCCCGCGGAAAATAACGCGGTCCTTTTCGACAAAAAACATTGAAAACCGACCAAAAACAGGAAGGAAACAATAAAGTCGGCCACTATTAAACGAGTTTTAATGGCTGAGTATCTTTCTGCCTTTTGACCCGAACTCTCTTCTGTCATATCCATAAAGATCACTTGTTTTAAATAGTATATTAAACTGAACGATCTAGCTTACTTTTGGGGTAATTTTAAAGGCCGGATATGGTTAAGCAATCCCGCGGTATCCGTGAATTTTCGCAGAAGCAAGCGTTGCCATCGTCGCGAGCAAAGGCGCAAAACAGGCTTCGCCCTATTTATTTTCCAGTATTATTTTATTTACGCTTTCCGCTATTTTTAACCTGCACCAGCTTCTTCTTTATCTTTTCATTCTCGACATCTATCTCGGCAAGCCGTATTTTGAATTTCTCCAATTCCTGAACATCAAGGCCACCCTCAAAAAGTCTTCGCGCAACATATTTGCCCATTTCATGATAAAGTTTTTCTTTCTCTAAATTTTTCATTTGGATCTCAATGTGAGAATGGGCGATCTTATACATCCTCTCCACATCCTTCTCCGCCGCCTTGATAGTTTCCGCAAGCCTCTCTCCGGTCTTCTTGACTATGGGCTGATATTTTTCTACAAGTTTTTCAAAATCTGTTTTATCCGGCATACCCACCCCCTGTTTCGTTATTCGAAATACTCCTCTTTAGCATAACGGGCTTTACATATCCCTCTTTTGGAATTTTCGATAAAAGAAATTAGATGTTTTATCTCGTCGGAATGATAAGCGGTTTTTATCTTTTCCAGAGCTTCTTTTTCCTGTAGCCCCGAGCGGAACAGGATCCTAAAAGACTCCTTTATTTCCCTGATTATGTCACTTTTGAATCCTGCCCGCCTTAATCCTATGAGATTTATACTGCGGACAGCCGACGGCCCCCTTACCAACATATACGGCGGAACATCTTTATTAACACCGGTAAAACCGCCTATCATCGCGTAACTGCCTATCCTGCAAAACTGATGGAAAACAACATTCCCCGAGATAAAAACACAGTCCCCAACCTCGGTATGGCCGGCAAGTAACGCGCTGTTCGCGATTATATTCTTATTACCGATCTTACAATTATGCCCCAAGTGGCATAACCCCATCAAAAAATTACTGTCGCCTATGATCGTTGATGAACCTTCCGCCGTCCCTCTATGGATGGTGACATATTCACGAATAATGTTATTCTTGCCGATCTTAGTGAAGGTCTCGGCGCCTTTATACGAGAAGTCCTGAGGTTCGTGTCCAATAACCGCGCCCATATGGATAACAGTGCCATCTCCGACAGTTGTCCCCCTCCCGATAAACGCATTCGCCATTATTTTAACACCCGGTCCGATGGCAACATTCCTTTCGATCATTACACCGGGACCGATCTCGGCTTCCGAGGATATTTCCGCGCTCTTATCAACTATTGCTGTCTTATGTATAGCCATTTTATTAACCTTTCTTCTTATCAAGTTTGTCAACAAGATCATTAATTACGTCTGCTATTGGGCCAAGGTCATGATCTCTGTTTATCTGGAGCCTCACGCTATAATCCCCGTCGTCAATGCGTTTTAGATCCTCTTCCAACCTTTCCAAAGGCGAAAGGAAACGATAGGACAAAAGAAATGCCCATCCTAAAAGAAGAGTGAAAATACCGGGAAGCGCGACCATAAGGATCATGTTTATCCGTTGTATAACAGGCAGGAGGTCT
>JAQUNB010000084.1 GCA_028717825.1 Candidatus Omnitrophota bacterium | reverse complement strand
TCGGGACCGGAAAAAAGAAAACTGACCGGGATCCGACCGGACCCGATACAGGCCGAAAGATATTTAATGGCGTTGTCCTGCTCTTTTATGTCTTTGAATGTGATCATATGTGTTGTGACTAGTCGCTAGTGACTAGTGTCTTGTATCTCGTCGTTCGCGATTCGTGTTTCGGGTTTCGATTATCATAAAAGCATTTTTAGACTCCCCACCGGAGTCATTCCCGCGAAAGCGGGAATCTATTAAAAATATTATTGGATCCCCGCTAAGAACATGCGGGGATGACTTATCTTTATTTTTATTTTACCATCAGTCGTCTTTCATCTCTCGTTTTCATCGGCGCCATATACCATATACGTTCTTAAAGCCACATCGCCGCCAGTGCCACTACATACGTTCTTCGTCAATAAACTTATCCACGATATCCTTAACGACCGCATGCGTTTCTTTGACATTACTCCGGACGCTTACAACTTTTATGCGATCAGGGGATTGCCGGGCTATCTCAAGATACCCTTTGCGGACACGTTCATGAAATTCCTTGCTCCTTTTTTCCATTTTGTCCGCCGGACCGACCTTACCGGCACGCTTTAATCCCAGATTGACATCAACATCTAATATTATCGTAAGATCAGGGACAAGACCGCCTGTCGCGATATCGTCGACTTTTTTTATCACATCGAGGTCCATCCCTAACCCATATCCTTGATAAGCAAACGTGGCAGTATTGAACCTATCGCAGATCACGATCTTCCCCGCCAGAAGCGCCGGCTTAATAACTTCTTCTATGTGCTGGGCGCGATCCGCTTCAAATAAAAATAATTCAGTTATTTTTCCAACTGCCACCGGCGAGGCGAGCAATATATCCCGTGCCATCTTACCTAAAGCAGTATCCCCGGGTTCTGATGTATATACCACCTTATTTCCCTTGGAAATAAGATCATCATAAGTAAGCTCAGATTGCGTGCTTTTGCCGCTGCCATCCGGTCCGTCAAAAACTATAAAGATCCCTTTTTTCATATCTTCCGCCATACCGGCCCCTTGGGAGTATCTTCCACCACAATGCCCATATCCATAAGCTCCTTGCGTATCTTATCCGCGGCGGCGAAATCCTTTCGTTTGCGCGCTTTTTCTCTTTCGGCAACAAGGTTTTCCACACCATTGGCGAGATCTTTATCCAGTTTTACCGGTTTTAAAGATAATCCGAAAATATTCGCGCATTTCAGGATAGAATTCTTTACGGCGCTTGTCACATATATTTTTTCTTCGAGCGGCAAGGCTTCATCCAAAAGACAATCGTTACCCAGTTTGACCGCTTCAAAGATCGCGGCAAAGGCCGCGGGCGCGTTAAAATCATCGTTCATTTTCTCAGAAAACCTGCTTTGTATGCTGTCGGCGACATCCTGCGCTTTTGTTATCACATCTACATCACAAAGGCCGTCACATTTCTTTACGGTGATCGCCCTTTCTTTATTGATCCTATCGGCTTTTTCAAGGAAGATCATAATGCGTTCTTTTGAATGTTTTGCTTCTTCTATCTTCTCCTCGGTATAATCAAGGGGGCTTCTGTAATGGCTGTTCAGAAAAATTATCTTTAAGAGATCGGCATCTTTATATTTTTTCAGAAAATCGTCTATCGTGATGTAATTATTCAACGATTTAGACATTTTCTCGCTATTGACGCTCAATAGTCCGTTATGTATCCAGTAATTCGCGAACGTCTCCCCCGTCGCCGCTTCGGATTGTGCGATCTCGTTCTCATGATGTGGAAAGATAAGGTCCAACCCGCCGCCGTGTATATCGAATCGCGTACCTAAAATATTCGTGCTCATAACAGAACACTCGATATGCCAGCCGGGACGGCCCTCTCCCCACGGGCTCGCCCATGAAGGTTCGGACGGTTTACTTTTTTTCCATAAAGCGAAATCAAGTGTATGGCGTTTATTTTTGTCTGGGTCTATTCGGACCGCCTCCATCATCTCATCTTTATTTTGGTTAGAAAGTTTCCCGTATCCGGAAAAACTTTCGACACTGAAATATACGTTCCCATCCGCGACATAGGCATGGCCCTTTTCTATCAGAACTTTTATGAAATCGATCATCTTTTCTATATTCTCGGTGGCTTTGGGCTCGACAGTGGGCGGACGTATCCCCAAAAGGTCCATCTCCTGATGATACATGTAGAGATATCTCTGCGCAACTTCCTGAACACGTTCCCTTAGCCGGTTTTGAGAAATAACTTCGCCGATCTTCTCAAGTTCAGAGACAGCCTTATTGATTATTTTGTCATCAATGTCCGTCACATTCCTGACAAAACATACTTTATACCCCGAGTACTCGAGGTATCGCCTGATAATATCGAATATATAAGCGCTGCGCGCATGCCCTATATGCGGCACATCATAGACCGTGGGCCCGCAAACATACATCTTGATGTTATCTTCTTTTATCGGTTTAAATATTTCTTTCCGCCGTGTAAGTGTATTGTAGATAAACAGCATTTTTTCACCTTTATTTATTATTTCGCGCCGCCGTCTTTCGTATTTTTATCTTTCTGGTCGTGGTAATGTTCTTGAATCTCGCCCTCGATATGGTCTATCTCGAGCTGCAGGTTCTCAAGCGCCTGCTGAAGCGGATCCGGCAGCGACGAGTGATCAAGATTGATCCCCCCGGGGATGCGGCGCCCTTGCCTTTTGGCGATCCTCCCGGGAACACCCACCACTGTTGAGTCCGGCGGAACATCACGCAGTACAACCGCGTTAGCGCCTATAAGAACATTGTCGCCGATCTCGATATTACCCAACACTTTAGCCCCGGCGCCCACCACTATATTGTTGCCCAAGGTCGGATGCCTTTTACCTTTCTCCTTTCCGGTGCCTCCAAGGGTTACCCCTTGGAACATGGTCACATTATCGCCGATAATAGTCGTTTCCCCTACGACCACACCCATACCGTGATCTATAAAAAGTTTCTTCCCTATTTTCGCGCCGGGATGTATCTCGATCCCTGTTAAAAATTTCGCCAGCTGAGATAAAAGCCTCGGCAGTACCGGCACAGACATCTCATAAAATTTATGGGATATACGGTAAAATATTAAAGCATGCAATCCTGAATAAGTAAAAACGATCTCGGCATAAGAAGACGCCGCCGGGTCCCTCTCAAAAGTCGCGGTGATCTCCTCTTTAAAAAACACCCTCACCGAAAAATAAAATATGATCAGTAAACTAGCAAAAATGAAAACAAAATTTATGAAGTATTGCATTGTTACTCTCCTTATATCTTGTAATTAATCCTTAGCTAGTGGCAGACCATAGACAACAGACTATAGACTACAGACTATAGACCATAGACTTATATATTTTTATCTTATTATCGTCCCCTATTGCCTTAATGCCTACCACAGCCGCATTGTATGCTACATACGTTTTTGGTCTATTGTCTATAGTCTGTGGTCTGTAGTCTAATGTTCGTTTCCACCAGCACTCACTTCCACTGATTATCCACAAGCACCACGGCATAGGCCGCAATCGCCTCGCCATCGCCTACGGGTCCTACATTGTTCGAGCTTTTCCCTTTGATATTGACATCCTTGTGCAAAATTTTAAGGGTATTACTAATGGTCCGGATCATCTCTTCTCGATAAGGACCTATCTTGGGTTCGGCCGCTATAACGATACTATCCAGATTAATGACCCGATATCCTTCCTCATCCATAACACCCATAACTTCTTTGAGCAACTCAATACTTTCGATATTTCTATATCTTGCGTCGGTGTCAGGAAAAAACATACCGATATCCCCTTTTCCCAAAGCTCCTAATATCGCGTCACAAATGGCATGTAGAAGAGCATCGCCGTCAGAATGGCCCTCAAGCCCTCTCGAATAAGGTATATCCACCCCACCTAGCATCAAGCGCCTGCCTTCTACTAACCTGTGCACATCATATCCTATGCCTACACGCATATTTCCCCCTTATAGGGATAATCTAACTTACATTACCCGAAGTCTGCGAATGATGTTCTTTCTCATTATCACCTACAATATTCGCGAATATCATTCTGCCGGCAGATGTCTGAAGAACACTCGTTACCGAAATATCCACGTTCCTGCCGATAAGCTTCCGGGCATTCTCTACAACTATCATCGTGCCATCGTTCAAAAAAGCTACCCCTTGGTTCCTTTCTTTCCCCTCTTTCTTGATGCTTACGTTCATAAGTTCACCGGGAAAGATAACGGGCCTTAAAGCGTTCGCGAGATCGTTCACATTAAGAACCTTCACACCCTCCAGTTTCGCGACTTTATTCAGATTGAAATCATTTGTTATGATATGGCAATCCAGCATCTTCGCTAATCTCACAAGTTTCGCGTCCACGTCTTTGATGTCTGGGAGCCCTTCATCGTGTATGATCACTTCCGCCGTCGGGACCTTTTTGATCTTTTCCAGCATATCAAGCCCTCTTCGTCCGCGAGCGCGTTTTGAATCGTCGGAACTATCTGCGATGTATTGCAGTTCCTGCAACACAAAACGCGGGATCACGAGTTTTCCCTGCAGAAAAGCCGTCTCGCAAACACCCAATATCCTGCCGTCGATAATAACACTGGTATCAAGGATATGCAGCTGCTCGACAGTATCTTCCCTTTTGAATTTGACATACGGTATCACGATATTAAATTCATCTTTACCTTTTAGAGATATGACCATGCCAAGATAACAAAATAAAAGCGTGAAAATTATCTGGAGCGAAGAATAGATCGTGTCTTCCATGGGAATGAGCTTGATTATAAGGGTCAACATCCATGCCATAAAAAATCCAAATACAAGCCCGACCGCCGCCACCGATAAATTCCTTAACGAAACGCTCCTTAGCTGTATCTCTCCGATTATTACCAGAACACCTCCCGCTAAACCTATCACTGCCCCTATTAACGACCCCCCCTGGGGGAACCCGCTGAACAGCGACCCCACATAATACCCGCAAGTCGTGCTCAACAGCACAAAAAAGAATCTTATAGCTTGGATCGTCATTTTTTTACTCCTTTTCCTTTAAATAAATTGGATAAAATTATCTTGTTCTATATTAAACTCTATCGATGGGAAACCTCCGTCCCCTTACGATTTTTACCGGCGTTATCCTTCTTAATTGGTTCGCGCGGTTTCTGAAGAAGTTTCCACGGATTCGCTTTTATATCGCCGACAAATTCTTCAACATCATTATACACTTTTTCTTCAACTAATAGCTTACCGATGGTCCCTTCGCCATTTTTGAGCCGCGAAAAAATAGTTTCCAAGTCGTTATACAACGCGTCATCCGTCATAAGCTTGCCAAAGGTACCTTCTCCTTTTTCGAGACGGCTTAATACATCACTGAAAGAGTCCATCACCCTGGACATCCGTTCCATCTGGATACCCATATTGGCAGGGTTCTTCCCAATAACGGTTTCTCCTTCTTTCAGAAATTCTTTTGAAACACCCGGGGTTATCTCTAAATACTGCTCTCCCAAAAGACCAAGTGTATTGATCCTCGCGACCGAGTCTTTTTCTATCCGCGTTTCAGGCCCCTCTATCCATACGTCAAGCTTTACTCGCGTTTTTTCGGCTACTGTATCGTAAAATATCTTAATATCCCTAACATCCCCTATCCGAACGCCCGCTAATCTAACAGGCGCGTTCTTAGTGATCCCGTTCACGTAGTCAAATGAGATGTTGAGGTTATACCCGCCCTTAAAAATGTAAAAATCGCTTATCGAAAAGACGATCAGGAAACAGATGAACAAACTCATCCCTATGAACATCCCGACCCTAAGTTCGAGCTTCTGGTCTCTATACATGCTTAGCTCCTTTATATTGTGACTAGTGACTGGTGTCTCTTGACTCGTATCACGTATCTAGTTTTACTACCCTTCATCCGTACCCTCTCCCCCTAGGGGAGAGGGCCGGGGTGAGCGGTGAAACCTATCGTCTCCATCGGAACGATATACGATATACCGTTCTTAACCCGTGTTG
>JAQUNB010000083.1 GCA_028717825.1 Candidatus Omnitrophota bacterium | reverse complement strand
CATAACTTCATCTCTTACCGTTTTAAGGTCCATTCCTTCGTTAATAAGGACTTGGCTTGCCACACCGTAGCCTTCTCTTATGAGCCATAATAACAGATGCTCCGTTCTGATGTAGTTGTGACCGAGATTCCTCGCTTCGTCCATCGCCAGCTCTATAACTTTCTTGGCCCGAGGTGTAAAAGGAATATCGTTGGCGGCCGCTTTTTCGGGACCCGGCTGCACAAGTTTTTCGATCGCCGCGCGCACATTATCGAACTCAAGACCAAGGCTCGTCAGTACCGCCGCGGCTACACCTTCCCCCTCTTTAACCAAGCCGAGCAGGATGTGTTCCGTCCCGATATAATCGTGGTTCAGCCTTTTCGCTTCTTCCTTCGCCAAAAGAATGACCTTTCTGGCCCTTTCAGTAAATCTATTGAATGCCGGCATTCGTTTCCTCCTGTATTTGTTTATTATGCAATCCAACGGTTGATTATGTAAATAATGAAAAACCGTTTTTGTTCAGAGTGCTGCTTCTCGCAGCCGCCTCATTTATTTGTTATGTCTTCTCGTTAAGGAGCGTGTTCTTCTGCTAAAAACGGTTTTAGCAAAGTACCGTTCTCTTACATCTGTTTCGGCTTTTTTCAACAAGGTGTTGAGTTTTCGACACATCCTCTTTCGCCCCTCGTCCTTCGTCTCTCGTCACTCGTAGACCATGTCGCTTGCATCGGCACGATATACGATATACTGTTCTAAATTCGTCCCCACCGCACTCACGCCACTCCGAGTTTCTCCCGAATAAAATCCGACCGCTTTATATCGCGTTCATACGGGGGGATCTCTTTGCCCGCCACTTTCTGTAAATGCGCGGGTTGAGTAAGAAGGAGCACCTCATTGATCTTTTTTATATCCACATCTTTTATTATGCCCAGATCAATACCCAACCGTATGGCCGAGAGAAGCTTGATCGTCTCACTCGAAGTTATTATTTTAGCGCTCCGCAGCGTGCCATAGGACCGTTGTATCCTGTCCTCTATCTCAAATTTTTTTATCCTGAGAAAATTTATTCTTGTTTCTCTTTCTCTTGAAATGATCTTTTTTATGATCCTCTCCAGATTATCCAGTATATCTTCCTCGGAATACCCAAGGGCCACCTGGTTGGATATCTGATAAAAATCGCCTATTGCCTCGGTCCCTTCCCCGTAGAACCCGCGCATCGTAAGACCTAGTTTGGAGATAGCGTCAAACACGCCGTCTATCTGACTTGTCATTGCAAGGGCCGACAAATGCAACATAACGGACGCCCTGAGCCCCGTGCCGGTATTTGTGGGACAACTTGTCAAATACCCGAATTTATTCGAAAAATCGAACTGCATATGTTTACTAAGGTCCGTGTCGATATTATCAACCGCCTTCCATGCCTCCAAAACATTAAAACCGGACTCAATGACCTGAAGCCTTATATGGTCCTCTTCGTTTAAGAGAATACTGGCTATTTCCTTTTCTTCTATAACAAGCCCCTTGGACGCTATATCTTCAGCATGTTCGCGGCTCATAAGATGTCTTTCCACAAGAAATTGTTTATCCGTATCGGATATTTCTCTCACCTTTAGAAAAAGCGCATCTTTAAAAAAACTACTTTTTTTGACGCCCGCGAAAAGAATATTTAGCGTCTCTTCCCGTTCTTTTTTATTCGCGCGGCTGAAATAAAGACGGCCCTTTAGATTTCTGGCCACCCTTACGCGTGTAGACATCGCTATGCTTGATTCGGGCCCTTCGCCCCTCAGCCACTCGCTCCTTTTTACTATAAGATCATCAAGTCTCATATTTTTACCTGCTTCAGAATAAATTAAATTTAACCTGTTACGTTCTGGTCATCGGAACTCGTTTTTCCTTCAAGCTTGTCTTCTATTTCTTTTATCGTGTCGCGTAAAAGCGCCGCTTTCTCGAATTCCTCCGCTTGCACAAGCGCTTTAAGGTTGTTCTTCAAATCCTGAAGTTTTTCCTGTTCACGAACGACCTCTTTGCCCTTAAAAGGCATCTTCCCGACGTGTTTATTCGACCCGTGTATTTTTACGAGAAGCTCACCGAGCTCTTTTGAGAAGATCTCATAACAATTTCCGCATCCGAGTCTGCCGCTTTTCTGAAAGTCAAAATACGTCATACCGCAGGAAGGGCATTTTACGCCGACGTCCTCGCCGGTCGCGCCTTCCTGTATGGCCGCGTCAAACTCCATGAGCCCGGCCAAAAGGTCCGTAAGCCCGAAATGCGCGTGCATCTCTTCGCTTTTTTCCTTCGCGCAGTCCTCGCAAAGATGAAGCTTTGAGACCTTCTCATTTATAACTTCCGTAAGGTGAACGGTCGCGTCCTTTTTTTTGCACATTTCGCATTTCATGTTATCCCGCCTCCACTAGAAACCATAAGATATCTAATAAACGATAAAACCGTGTTACTACTAACGTTTTTTGTAGGGAACGGTTTAAAACCGTTCCCTACGATTGCAATCGGTGTAGGGAACAGGCATGCCTGTTCCCTACCGTACCTCCATCATCTATGTTTGCAAAATACAGCTACAACTGTGCCCTATGTCTACACGAAAGAACTAAATCGCCTCGCAACAATGGACATGGGTATTCATAAAATAATCTCTAATACGGCACGCCTTCGGTTTCGGTAAGTTTCTTGAAATCCGCCATAAGCGTCTTTGTTATTTTGCCGGGCACGCCCTTGCCTATAACTTTATTGTCGATCTTAATGACGGAGACGATCTCCGCCGCGGTACCCGTTAAAAAACACTCATCGGCATCCATAACTTCTTTTGGCAGCATTTTTTTATATTCGGTCTCAATGCCTCTTTTTTTTGCCAGTTCAATAACGGCGTCAAGCGTAACCCCTTCGAGCGCCCCAATATCGGCGGGCGGGGTCATCAGTTTACCGTTCTTGACCACGATTATATTATCCCCGGTACATTCAACGACATATCCGTCAATCGTAAGCATGAGAGCTTCCATCATCCCCGCGTCCGTCGCGTCGATCCTCGCTAAAATGTTGTTGAGATAATTCAAGGATTTAATACGCGGGTCCAACGTGATCGGATGGTTGCGCCTCGTCTTCGCGATGATTATCGGCATACCGTTCTCATACAGCTCTTTGGGATAAAGAACGATTTTATCCGTAATAATGAAAATGGTGGGCTTAGGGCATTTACGCGGATCGAGCCCGAGGTCGCCAACGCCTCTAGTAACAACAACTCGCACATATGCGTCGTTGAGATCATTCACTTTTAATGTTTCCAGGATCTTCCCCGTAAAATCATTTTTTGACATTGGGATATTAAGCCTGATCGCGTCTGCGCTTTCATACAACCTGTCTATATGTTCACCCAAGCGAAAAACCTTCCGGTTATACGATCTTATCCCTTCAAATACGCCGTCCCCATACAAAAGACCGTGATCATACACGGATAGTTTCGCGTCATCCTTCTCGACAAATTTACCATTAAGAAAAAATTTTAAACCCATGTGGTTCCTTTCTTATTATCGTGACTAGTTATTCGGGTTTTGTGTTTCGGGGTTCGATTATTATAAAAGCATCTTTAGATTCCCGCTTTCGCGGGAATGACAATTGGGTAACGAACCACGAAACCCAAACGACTAGACACGAGCCACTAGTCACGAGTCACGGCCGTCCATCGTCCTAGTGAGCGCAGCGAGCAATCGTCTTTCGTCCCTCATCCGACTATTCACTACGCACATGCCCTTGCGAGACTCTGACATTCACAAGTTCCCCGTCACGCATGTAATATTCGCTGTCAAAAAATTTCTTATCCAGATCCTGGTGAGATACAACCACCACGCCCATGTGATTTTTTTTGCTTAAGTCGTAGATCAGCGAATAGATCTCTCCGCTTGTTTTTGAATCTAAGTTACCCGTAGGCTCATCGCAAAAAATAACTTCCGGCGAATTTATTAAGGCCCTGGCTATCGCTGTCCGTTGTATCTCTCCGCCGGAAAGCTGTGCCGGTTTATGTTTCATCCTGGCGTGCATATTCACGCTCTTAAGTATCTCGCCGGACCGGTCCTTAATTTTTTTTATCGGTTCTCCGCCTTTTATCATGGCCGGCAGCATCACATTTTCAAGAACACTAAGTTCCGGCAGAAGATGGTAGAACTGAAAAACAAAACCAATAAATCTGTTCCGGAACCGGCTTCTTTTCCTGTCGCTCTGCCGGTAAATACTTTTATCCTGAAAAGACACATCGCCCTTAGTCGGCCGGTCCAAGCCGCCAAGCACATGTAAAAGAGTTGATTTGCCGGCGCCCGAGGGTCCGCATATAAGAACACGCTCGCCTTTAGCGATGCCGATGTTAGCCTTTTTCACGGCATGCACTTCTTTTGTCCCCTGTTTGAATATCTTGTCTATATTTTTCGCGATCAGCACGTTGTTACCTCATTATAGACACTAGTGACTTGTGACTAGTGTCTAGTCTTTCGCGTTTTGGGTTTTGTTCTTTCCTTTTTTTTACCCTACAATCAAAAGGTTAATTTGCAAATAATGAAAAACCGTTTTTGTTCATCGTTGTCTCGGGAACACACATGAGTGCGCCTCTACGTTTTTTTTGGATTCCCGCTGAACGCTTCTTCATGCTCGCCTTGGCGCGGGAATGACGCCGGGGTAGCGAACCCCGAAACCCTAACCCCGAACCCCAATCGTCCCGCGTCCTTCGTCTATCGTCCTAGCGAGCGCAGCGAGCGATCGTCTCTCGTCTATCGTAAAGCGTGTCGTTCCCGGTACTACATACGTTCTTAAGCCGCGTCGTTTCCTCATCAACCATATACGTTCTTCGTCACTCATACCTAATCGCTTCCACCGGATCGAGCCTCGCGGCTTTCCATGACGGATAAATACCGGCCAGGAGCGTAAGCACGAACGCGACGATAATAACGAACCCGACATCCGAGGGGTTTATCTTAGAGGGTATCTCCGTGAAATAATAAACATCGTTTGGAAAGATAGTCACCCCCGTGACCTTTTCGATAAAACCCGCCGCCTGGTTCACGTTGTTCGCGAGAAAGATCCCGGCCGCACCGCCTATGATTATCCCAAAAAACCCGATAAACGCGCCCTGCATCAAAAAAACAAGACTTATGCCTCTTGAATTAGCGCCTATCGCTTTAAGTATCCCGATATCTTTTGTCTTTTCCATAACTACCATGATAAGCGAGCCCGCGATATTGAAGCACGCCACCATAACTATCAAGGCAAGTATTATAAACATCATTTTTTTCTCGAGTGCCAAAGCCTTCACGAGATTTTTATCAAGGTCCATCCAAGTCTTTACCACAAACGGATAAGGGAACATACCCTCAAGCATGTATTTAACATTTTCGACCGCCATCTCATCATTCACTTTTATCCCGATACTGGTCACCGTATTTTTGATCCTGAAAAGGCGCTGCGCGGTCTCAAGGTTTATAACAGCCATGTTCGCGTCATAATCGTAACGGCCCGAGGTAAAACTGCCTACAACTTTTAGTTTCGCTTTTTCAATATCGGTAAAAGAATACGGTATCAAAAGTTCAACCGTGTCACCTACCGCGATATCATCGCTTTTCATCATCTCGCTGCCGAGGATGACCGTATCTCCCGAAAGTTTGTCTATACCGTTCGCGGCATACCCCAATACCTGGCTCACGCTGCTTTCTTTTTTCAGGTCGACACCTTTTACCAAAATGCCCGTAACGCTTTTGTCTTTCTTAAGTATCGCCTGCCCCGAGATGAATCCCGCGGCGTTGGTAACACCTTGGACTGCCTTGATCTGTTTTACGATAGCTTCGGGATCAGTTATCCCGTCCCGTTTCGTTACTATAACATGCGCGTAAGTGCCGATGATCTTATTTTTTATCTCGGCGTCGAACCCGTTCATTATCGATAATACGACAATAAGCGAAGCTACCCCGAGGGCAACGCCCGACACCGAAATGAAACTTATAAGAGATATCATTCTCTCTTTACGTTTCGACAGCAAATATTTTCTGGTTATA
>JAQUNB010000082.1 GCA_028717825.1 Candidatus Omnitrophota bacterium | reverse complement strand
AAAATAGAAAAGAAAGTTTTTCTGGCGGGGAACAAAAAAATAATATTTTTCCCGAATTTATTTGCTCTGGATGCGATATTCCAGATCACAAAGAAGTAGCTTTAGCGGATACGTTACCTGAGTCCATCCTTTGAAAGTCCTTATGACCGATTATCCTAAATATTATAAAGCCTTAAATTCCGAACAAAAGAAAGCCGTTGATGCGACCGAAGGGCCGCTTCTCGTGCTTGCGGGCCCGGGCACGGGGAAGACCCAACTCCTGTCGGTGAGGGCCGCAAACCTTATAATCAATAAAAATGTCAACCCGGAAAATATCTTGATCCTTACTTTCACCAATACCGCGATAAGAGCAATGAGGGAGAGGCTCGCGGAGATCATCGGGCCGAGAGGGTATGACGTAGAGGTGGAAACTTTTCACGGGTTCGCAAATTCCATAATACTTGAATCCGAGGGTGCACTTAAATATATAAAAGATAAAGTTGAAATGAGCGAAGTTGAGCGGGTCATGGCGCTTGAGTATATAATGGATAATGTTGATGGAGTCGAACCCTTGCGGCCGTTCGGATCGCCCTATATACACCGAAAAGAGATCGGGAAAAGAATAAGCGAACTTAAAAACGAGGGAATATCGCCGGAGGACTTTAAAAGAAGCGTAAAAGAGCTGATCCCTGACGGCGTCAACCTTGAAGAAAAAAATATCCAGAGACTAAAGGCGCTCTCGATCATATATGAGAAGTATGAAAAACTTAAGGATGGGGAAAATAATGTCCTGTTTGACGAGCGGGGAAGAAAAGATTTTGACGATATGATCCTGGTCGCACTGGGCGCCATAAAGAATGACGTCGGACTACGGACGTTTTTACGTGACCGTTATAAATACGTTATGGTAGATGAGTATCAGGATACGAACGGTGTTCAGCTTGAGCTTTTATTCTCACTGGTTGACCCCTGTAAAGCGAACATCTGTTGTGTGGGGGACGACGACCAGGCGATCTATAGGTTTCAGGGTGCGACGCTCTCGAATTTCAGGCGGCTTAAAGAACATTTTTCTTCTCTCAAAACGGTTGTTCTCAAGAACAATTACAGATCCACTTCCGATATCTTGATACTTTCGGACAAGATCATAAATAAGCTCCCGGCGAATGAGCGAGCGTCGGTGAAGGAGCTTGAATCATGTAAAGACCACGAGCGCAAGGAAATAAAATTTTTGGAATTTATGACTGAAGAGGAAGAACTGGACTTTATCGTGGAGGATATTAAGAAACGGGCGGAAAATATCAGAAAAAATAAATCTTTACCGGAAGAAGACAGGAATAAACCCTTTAATTCCATCGCGGTTCTAGTACGGAAGCGGGCGCAAATATTAAGAGTTATAGATGCTTTTCTCAAGAACGGTCTCCCGTATGCGACGGACGGGGAAGAAGACATACGACAGGAAAAACGGGTGCGCCAGATGCTCGATATACTTGAGTTCGCCTCGAACGACCCGGACGGAAACGAAAAAAAATCGGGCCTTCTTTACCGTATTCTGACATCCGATTACATTAACGTGGATTATTCAGATATATTGAAATTTATTTGTTTTATTAATACCGAGAGAATGGCCGTAAGAGCAAAAAACCTTCACGCGTATAGATCGTTTAGTTTTTTTAACAAATTTCAGGAATATTTTGCGGAATTCAAAAATAAGGATAAAGACGGTGACTTTTTGTGTCCCGACGAATCGGAATCCGCGGAACTTGAGATCTCCAAAAAACTTAAGTTGAAAGATCCTCATTCTCTGCATAAGACGGCATGGGCCTTATCAAGGATGCTTAAGGACGCCGACGCCAGACCCGTCCACGATATGCTTATGAAGTATATAGATGACGTCCAGTTATATAAATTCATACTTGCGCGGTATGAAAAGGACCAAGTGGTAAAGATACGCGACCTAAGAGCACTGGTCGCTTTTGTGAATCTTGTGAAACAAGCGGATCTGGCTAGGCCCGCGCTCCGCTTGGCGGATTTTATAAAGGAACTGAACTTAAGAGAAATAAACGATATGCCGATCAAAGGGGAACTGGCGACGTTGAGCCAGGACGGCGTGCGTATCTATACCGCGCACAAGGCGAAGGGACTGGAGTTTTACGCGGTCTATCTGCCATTTTGTCTGAATCAGGCCAGTTGGCCGCTAAGAAGAAAACCGGATGTTGTCCCGCTTCCGCCGGATATCTATACCAGTAAAGAGAAAGTTGACGAAAAGAACAAGCTCAAATTGCTTGACCTTTATGACGAGAGAAGGCTTTTTTATGTTGCGACGACAAGGGCAAAAGCTTGTCTTGTGTATACCGGAGCGCCTTCAGATAGGGCGATATTGAGCCCCTTTATGGCCGATCTTGATATCAATGCCGAAAATGGGAGCCCGCGCGAAGAAGAACAATTTCTTATTAGGTTCCTTGAGAAAAAGAAAGAGGAGGATCTCTCTAAAACGAGCCTGCATGTGCTGAAGGATGTTGTCGCGGGGATTGCGCTCAACCCGACCAGTCTCAATAACTATATAAAATGCAGAAGGAAGTTTTTCTATGATAATGTCCTTATGCTCCCGGGGGTAAAAACGCAGCAGCTTACTTTCGGCGATTGCGCACACAAAGCCCTCGAAAAAATATATCAAGAATATATGGATACAAAAAAGTTCCCCGATTTTAAAACTTTTAAAGAATATTTTTTATGGGAACTCAAGTATCAGGGTGTCAACGAGGCGATCGAAAGGGGATGTATCAATAAGCTCGAAAACCTCAGGGATTGGTATAGCAGCGAATCCCGGAATCCGGTCATGCCGCTTGAGCTTGAGAATAAACTGGAAATTTCCCTGTATAACGGCGTGATCTTTCGAGGTACTTTTGACAAAATCGAGGCGGAAGGCAAGGATAATATAAGGGTTGTAGACTATAAAACAGGCAAGCCTGACGATCACGTCAAGGCCGTCGCGAATTGCAAGGACATTTATAGTTATGAGTGCGATGATTATTACCGTCAGTTGATCGCGTATAAACTGTTATATGAAAAAGGTTCGGTGTCAGGGGCCAAAAAAGTTACGAAAGGTGTCATCCAATTCTTAGAGCCAGTCGGTGAGACGGTAAAAAAATACGATCTTGAGAAAGGCGAATTCCGTAGTATAGTTATGGATCTTACCGATAAAATGGTGGAAGAATTCAATATGCTGGTAAAGAAGACATGGCAGGATATCCAGTCGCTTAAATTCGAGAAGCTCCCGGAGCGTGACGAAAAAAAACGGTGCAAGTGGTGCGCATATGACTCGATCTGCTGGCAAAAATAAAAAGTTTAAGACTGAAGAAATAATGATTAAATATATTCTAATTTTTTTACGGGTCCTGTCAGCAGACATTCTGCGCGCATCCGCCACCTGCTATTTTGTGGCGTAAAATAAAACGCAGGGATTGTGACGTGCTCGAATTGTCTGCTGCCACCCGTAAAAAATATACACTATTACAGAAGGCGGTTTTATGGCAAAAAGATTTATTTCCGAATTTAAAGTAAATGAGCGCGTGGATTCTTTTTTTATTTTAAGGAAAAAGAATTTAAAATTAACCAAGCATGATAAGCCGTATTTGGAGCTCACGCTTACGGACAAAACAGGGAAGATAGAAGCACGGATGTGGGATGATGCCGAAAAGTTCAGCGAGCTCATCGAGACGGGAAATGTTGTGCACGTGAAGGGCACGATCGATAAATATAAAGAAGAAAAACAGCTTAAGGTTGATTATATTGCGCCTGCCGACGATAGAGATTTTGTGTATGAGGACCTCGTGCGCGTTCTGGAAAACGCGGAGGAGGTTTTTGAAAAGCTCATAGCCCACCTGAAGGGGATAAAGAATAAATGGATAAAAACGCTCGCAAAAGAATTTTATGAGGATGAAAAATTAATGCAGCTGTTTAAGAACGGGCTGGGCGGAAAAGCATGGCATAATGCCTATATAGGAGGGCTCCTGGAGCATACCTATGAAGTGACGTATATCTCGGATCTTATGTGCAAATTGTACCCCGAAGCTGATAAGGACGTTGTTATCTTGGGTGCGTTCCTTCATGATATCGGTAAAGTATATGAGCTAGATCCGAAAAAAATGGAATATACGATCGAAGGCGGGTTGGTGGGGCATATCGGGATAGGGCATAAAATCCTCATGGAAAAGACGAAAAATATCGATAATTTCCCGCCGGACCTATGCTTACGTTTAGAGCATATCGTTTTAAGCCATCATGGAAAATATGAGCAACAGTCGCCGGTACTCCCGAAGACGCTGGAGGCCACGATCATTTATCATGCCGATGAACTCGCGAGCCAAACCAACGCGATAAAAGAGATCCAACTTCAGCAGCAGGAAGAGGGGAAGGTGTGGAGCGATTTTGTTTCGATCAAGAACAGGAAATACTTTATCAAAGAAGCCGAAAGCGAAGAGTGGGCGATGGAAACAGAGAAAAATGAGAAGCCCGGCCCGAGAGATAAAGGGACAAAAGAGTTGTTCGATTTTTAAGCCAGCCGGACCGCTTGCCGGAGCCCGGAGAGATCCATTCCTTAATCTAAAAATTATCCCATATGGAATTGTCACGCGACGAATTCGAAAGCCTTGTAACGGAAGCGCTTGAGGACCTGCCGAAGGTCTTTAAAGACAGCCTTGATAACGTAGATGTGGTAATAGAGGACGAACCCACACAAGAGGCGATGAAGGCCGTTGGTGTGTCCGGCCGCAAAATGGTCCTAGGTCTATATCAGGGTGTACCTTTAGTGAGAAGGTGTCATTATTATGGTATGGTCTTGCCGGATAAGATCACTATCTTTAAGAAGAACGTCGAAAGGATGTGCAGGAAGAGGGAAGATATTGTTGTTGTGGTTACGCATACTGTCCAGCATGAGCTTGCGCATTACTTTGGGATAACGGATCAAAGGCTCAGAGATCTCGGGATTTATTGACCGAAGGTCATTTTGATTTATTCAGGATGGCCACACGCAGATTATCAATGTAAATAGGACCGGAGTAGGGGGTTATTTCCGACTCGATCCTTACCGCTACTTTTCGCACATCTTGTTTTATGTTTTTGCTGATCGACAGCTTCTTCCAGTCGGTATTATTATCGTTCGTCATGTCGGCGTTTACCGTTATCCACATGCCGGGGTAGAGACGGCTGCCGCGGGTCATTTCGTTAAAGTTCCATTCTTCTCCGGAAGAAAAGATTATCTTTCCCCTGAGTCCCCATGGTGCGTCCGGCGGCAGATAGATGTCAACGGAGATCAGATCGTAACCGGAAAGATCCAAATACTGTTGGACTTCAGCAAGCGCCCCGGTCCATTTTCCTCCGGGGAAGTTTACCAAAAGCTCAAGGCTGTGGCTACCTTTACTCGCGAGCCCCTTAACGCGTTGCAATGACTGCGCGGCGTGGTCGGTTTTTTCGAATTCCCAACCGGGGATCTCCCAAGTCTCATCGGAAAACTCAAAGTCATAAAGGGTTGTGACTTTTTTCAAATTATATTTCTGGATATATGGCTTTGGTATGGTTCTGGTGTGAGAAGTGGCACCGGCCGGAATAACAGAAGAAGTTGTTGCGGTCAAAGGCATGCCTTTTGTTTGAGCGGCAATGGCTTTCGGTGCTCCGTGCGATTTTACGTTCTTATTATTTCCGTTATTAGCAAAATAAACGAGCGAAAAGAGAGAAACAATCGCTATTAGACAGATCAATGCGATGATCTTCGGAGAGATCTGTTTTTTTGCTGGTTTTACGGGGCTAGTTTGAAGCCTTTTTTTCCTTTTTTCAGGGTTATTATTAAAATACGCTTTTGATAATTCTACATCGATACTGTCTTTTGTGGTGTATTCAGCCATGACGACCCCGTTTTGCGGTTGTTCCTGTAAAAATATGTTCAAGAGCAACATAATTCTATCACAATGAAAAATTTTTATGAAGAAATATTTTCGATTTTGACATTATATGTATCATTATGATGGAAGAATTTATGCTGGCTTTCTGCAGGTG